>JAFXMJ010000073.1 GCA_017530465.1 Bacteroidales bacterium | reverse complement strand
GTCAACGCGCCTTCATCGCCCGCGCCCTCGCGCAACAGACCCGCATTATAATTTTGGACGAGCCGACCGCCTTCCTCGATTTTCGCTCTCGGGCGGAGGTAATGGAATTGTTGCAACATCTCGCACACGACGACGGCAAGTCGGTGCTATTGTCCACGCACGAATTGGATTTGGCGGAGAAGTTCGGGGATTGGTATTGGGTGATGGAGGAGGGGAGGATTAATGCCGGCAACGTGATGTTTTTGCATAGGTTGGAGCAATGATTGCCAAAAAATAACAAAAAGTTAACTTTGTGACGGGGAAAAATTGGTATATTTGCAGCGCAAAATTTAACTTAATTAAATTTCAAAAACAAATTATGAAAAAAATAATCTATTTCGCGACAGCAGCAGTGCTTGCATTGTCGAGCTGCGGTGACAAGGAAGAAAATTCTTCTGACGCACCTGAGCAGCCAAGCGGACAGGGTGACGTTACCGAAAAACTCGACAACGCATCCGCGCAGAAAAAACTCGAATCCTACGCCACCGAGTTCATCAACAAGTTCAAGCCTGCAGACCAGGAAGCTGCCATCAAGGCGTTGACCGATCTCTCCAACCTGTTTGACAAGCTTGACTCCCCCGATCGTTGGAGCAAGGACGACGACAAGAAGGTGTCCAAGAAGTTTTTCGTGGCACAATACGCCGCCAATCTCGCCAATTCTCTCTCCAAAAGGGACTATTCAAAATCGACGGAAATCAATGAAGAGTTTGTCTTTGATTTCAGCGATTATTCTGGCATCTACGAAGAGGGCGCAGAAGATTGGACCTACACTGAGTCCAACGACATCGTGTTCAAGTTCAAGACTGAAGATGGTATCGCCTGCGAGTTTAAGGCTGTAAGGGCAAACAGCGATATTGCTGAGCAATTCAAGGACGGCGACGAGACCTACAAAATCAGTGCTCCCGCTGGCGTAACCATCACGCTCAACTACGGCGGTGCGGAAGTCATCAGGACAGAAGCCAACGTCAAGTACGACTCGCGCAAGAGCCTCGAAGCCAACGTATCTTGCACAGTAGCCAACCTCAAAGTAACGAGCGTTACCAAGATTACCAACAACGAAATCTCTGACAATCAGTCTGTAGCTATCGACGGCACTACGCTCCTTTGGACAGAAGTTGCTGCCAAGGGCAACCACTTCACCGACGTAAGCCACTTCGAGGAGAAGGTGGCAGAGAGCGAGGAAGAGGAAGAAGAGGAGGAAGAAGGTGACGAGGAAGACTTCAACCCCCAGGACTACGTCACTTCTGTAAACGGCAAGGTGAACATTATGGGCAACATCCAGGTTTCATACGACATCAAACTCGATTCCTACTTCGACAATTTTGAAGCTTTCAACTACGACGACGAGAGCGAGCAGTCGGTAAAGGAATACTGCGACGCTTGGAACAAGACCTACAACATCAAATTCTTCTACTCCGGCACCGACGTTCAGCAGGGCACGTTCAAAATGCAGCACAAGCTCTTGGACAGCTGGTCTTACGGAACTGGTCGCACATACGAGGAATGGGGCATACAGCCTGTAATAGTTTTTGAAGCCGACGGCACATCCTTCGCATTCGAAGACTATTTCAATGAAGACAAGTTTGCCGATACCAACAACCAGTTGGAAACTCTTTGGGACAAGTATGAGGAATATTGGGATTAACGAATCCTCTCTACAACAATACATTAAGGCGGGTGTGGCGTTTGCCGCACTTGCCTTTTTGTTGTTTTCGGTTGTTGATGCTAATGCGCAGAACGACACCATTATAGAGCGCGATGTAGATGAAATTGTAATCAAAGCCGAAAAAAAACACAACATTTCCGTAAATTCCGAGGGGCGCATCACGCTATCGGCGCAGCAGATGACCAACACTCTGCGAGTGCTTGGCGAGGCAGACCCATTGAAATTTGTGCTTATGCTGCCAGGCGCGGGTACGTCGAGCGACTATGCGTCGGGAATATCGGTGCAGGGTTGCGACTATTCACAGACGTACATCGGGCTGTCGGGCGCGCCGGTATTTTTCCCATATCATTTGTTCGGTATTTTTTCGGTGTGCAATCCCACCCATTTTTCGGACGTAATATTTGAAAAAAGCATACACACCGCCGACTTTGAAAACCGCCTCGGCGGAATGATAGAATTGGTTCCGCGCCAAAAAAAACTTAAACGTCTTACGGGCGACTTCAATTTTGGAATGTTGGCGACGTCGCTCACAATGGGCGTTCCGTGCGGCAAAAAACTTTCGGTATATGCATCGGCGAGGGTTTCGTATATTCCGTTGTTTTACTCGTCGCTGCTTAGAAGTGGTGAAGGCGTGGCTTCATACAGTTTTCAGGACGCAAACCTGACGGCTGTATATCGTTATAATTTTTATAATAAATTGGTTTTCAATGCATTTTATGATAATGATGATTTCGGCATACAGGAAACGGGCAGCGTCGCGCTGAATCTCGATTGGCAGAATTATGTCTCGTCGCTGACGTGGGAGCACGAAGGCAAGGCAGATTTCAAGATGTGCGCGTTTTATTCGGGTTTCAGGAGCGCGCTCAACATCTCGATGGCAAAAAACAAAATTGACGTACCCTCGCAAATTTACACTTCGGGCATCAAGTTTCACCTATCGCGCCCATTAGTGGAAGACCGGACAGTGATAAGGCTTGGCGGCTCGTTGGCGGCGTATGGATTGCAGCCACAGGGAGTGGAATCAGATTTTGGCGGCAGACTCAATCCCGATACACATAGTATGGAACATAATGTCTTTGCCCAGGCAGACCACAAGCTCACCCAAAAGATTAGCATTGTTGTTGGTGCGAAGTTTTCTGGTTTTAAGACGGAGAATGACTATTTTTGCGGATTGTCGCCAGTATTGACGCTCAATTTCAATGCATTGGGATGTGAATATTCGGCGCATTATTCTATTTACAGACAATATTTGCATCAGATTGGATTTTCGGACGTTGGACTTTCTACCAATTCGTGGATTGAGGTCTCCAAAAAAATCAAGCCGCAGACCTCGTCGTCGGTTTCGTTGAGCTGCCTGCGCAATATGTCGGGCGGCGACATCTGCGTACAAGCGGAGGCATATTACAAAAAGGTGGACAGCCAAAGCGAATTTTTCGGCAATATTTTCGATTTGTTTTCTAAGAATTATGCTGCCGAAAACTATATTGAAACCGGCAATGGCTACAATGCTGGTATTGACGTAATGATAAAGAAAAGCGCGGGGAAATTTTATGGCAGCGCGGGCTATGCATTTGGTGTGGCGCGACGCAAATTCCAAAAACTTGGCGACACATACCTGCCGTCGTCCAACGAAGTCTTACACAATGTGAAATTGAATCTCAATTACCGCATTGGCAGGAAGTGGCTGCTTTCGTCGCTATTCAACTATGCGTCGGGTCGTCCGGTGACACCGATTAAATATGTCTATATGATTACCGAAAAAATCATTGCCGAATATGGGCAGCACAATTCGAGCCGCCTGAGCGACTATCATCGCCTTGATTTTTCGGTGTCGTACCAGTTGCAAGGAAAAAAACACGCAGGATTGCTCCATACTATCAATCTTACCATTATCAATGTATATGGCAAGGAGAACACCGAATTGAGATACTACAAATTTGATATGGACGTCAATAAAATCAAATACCGCGAAAAAAATTCACTTTTCAGGTTTATGCCGTCGCTGAGCTATTCACTGCATTTTTGACAAAAAATATTGATATGGAAAAAATAATTGTTGTTTTGCTGTTGTTGCTTGCATCTTGCGACAACTACGAGAAATATAATAGCGCAGAAGAAAAACTTGTGGTGGAGGGCTGGATAGAATCTGATGGTTTCCCGGTCGTGCTTCTCACTATGACTGCCGCCCCGGACATTGCTGAAGACATCAATCTTGCCGATTACATTGCAAAATATGCCAAGGTAACTATTTCGGACGGCGACACCACCGTAATTCTTACTGGTTCTGTTGACAAGAATTATTATCCGCCCGTGGTGTTCAAGAATTATGATATGCGGGGCGTCGAGGGAAAGGAGTACACCTTGACAGCCACTTACGAGGGCAAGACGGTACAAGCACGGACCCAAATACTCTGCCCGTATGACATTGAGGACGTAGTGCCGGTCTCCACAGGCGATACGTCGCGTATATTGGATGTAACGGTGCAAGACAATATTCCGGCTGGTGAGAAGATAATGTTTTTTTCGCGGATTTGGCACAAGGAGACGCGCTTTTATCCGTCGCTGCTTGGCATTTACGAAACAGAAATGGGGCGCAACAAATACAGCGTGTATCACGAGATAAAATCGACGGATTTTTCGCGGGGCGACTCTGTGGCGGTCAAACTTTACCACTTGGACGATTTCCAGTTTAAATTTTGGCAAGCGTATTTCAATGCTGTCAACTTTGGCGGCGGTTTTGTGATTTCCACCGACAAGAGCCTTCCGTCCAATATTGAAGGCGGATATGGTTATTTCTTTGGATACGGCGCGGATTTGTGGTCGCTGATATTAGAATAATTCTTTTGGACAACTCCAAAAAAAGTTTTACACAGTTGGACGAAAAAGACAAACAGATAGCCGAAACAGACGAACTTTTGTCCGCCTCAATCAAGATGCTCGCCTCTGCCGGTATCTCCAACGAACAGATTGCTCAACAACTGAATATCTCTGTGGAGAAGGTCGAAGCATTGATGGCAAGCTGATTTGCAGAGGTGTAAAATTGAATCTGTAAAATTCCTTTACACCAACTGTAAAAAATTTTTACACTTTTACAACCCGCTTTAATCTTTACTCTCTTTACTATCAACAACTTACATTTTTTGGCACGGTCGGTGTATTTTAATTGGCGTATTAAAACAGAAAAAAATGAAAACGTTAATCAAAATATTACCGATAATGCTGATGACGGCGGGGCAGACCTCGGCGCAGACCACGATGGGGCTGCGGGAGTGTATGCAGTATGCGGTGGAAAATTCCACCAAAATCGCCGTTGAGGACGAGCGTCTGTCGCAGCAGTCCATCGAACGCCGCGACGCATTGCTCAACGCTTTCACGCCGTCGGTATCGGCATCGTCAAGCGTGACGTACTCCTCGGACGCATCCCCGACCCCGAGACCAATATGTATTCCACGCTCAAAACCATTCAGGACAGTTATCAACTCTACGGCGAGATAACGCTCTTTGACGGTTTCAGTGCCATCAACCGCATCAAAATTTCCAAAATCGCGCTTCTCTCCGGCAAGGAAAGCCGTCAGGCAAAGCAGGACGACATCTGCCTCAATACAATCCAGCAATATTGCAGTTATACATATTATTCGCAAATGTCGGCTCTGGCGGAGCGTCAACTCGCAAACGCAACCCTCGCCCTCCAAAAGGCTCGCCGTGAATACGAACTCGGCAGCAAAAGTCAGCAGGACGTACTCGAAAAAGAAGTGTTTGAGGCAAACGCCGAAAATACTTTTGCCGAATACAACGCCCTCAAAAACAAGGCGTTGATGGAACTCAAAAGCGTGATGTTTTTCCCGGCGGCAGACGAACTCGTTGTTGATACCGTGATTGATGCCAACAACGCCGCACCAATCTCCGACGCACAGCAGACCGCACTCTCCGCAGTTGCCAACAATTATACTACCGTGCTCGCCAAAAACAATTTGGAAATCAAGCGCATAGAACTCAATACGGCGCGATGGAGTTTTTTGCCGCGCATCAGTATGGACGCGCATTGGTACACTTACCATTCGATGTACCCCGACAACAAGGGAGCCGCCGCACCATTCCACGACCAATTGGAAATGCACGAACAAAAATCAATTGGCATCAATATCAGCATCCCGATTTACGGACGTTTGGGCAAATTTTCCAACTTGTCGCGCAAAAAGTCGGATTACAGAATTGCTTCCTACGAATACGATGAACGTTGCCGCGAAATCGAAAACGCCGTTTATTCTGCATACGACGACGCAGCGTCAGCCGAAAAATCGTTGCAAGCCGCGCAAAAGGCCGCCGCGCTCAACCAAAAATATTACGAGGCGGCGCAACTGAAATTTGACCTCGGCACGATTTCGTACATCGATTTCAACGAAGTTTACAACAAATACCTCGAATCGCAAGCCAAATACTACAACGCACTTTACGCATATATGATTAAAAACGCAGTGGTGGAGTATTACAATGGCAGACCGTATATCGAGCAGTTTTGACAATGCATAATTCATAATTAAAACTAAAAACTATAAACTAAAAACTTTAATCTTTAAACTTTAAACTATTATGGACAGAGCAATAGAACAAAAAACAGGCGTCAAAAAAATCTTCCAAAAGAAGTACATCCCCTACTGGATAGGCGGCGTGGTAGTGATTGTATTGGCGTATTTGCTTATCAATACCGACAGAAAAACTGTATCAGTTAACAAGGACGATTTTACGATTGCCTCGGTTAAGAACGACGAGTTCAATGATTATATCCGTCAGAGCGGACAAGTATTGCCGATGACTACGGTGCAGATAAGTCCGTTGGAAAATGGCATTGTGGAGGAGATTGTTGTGGAGGAAGGCACTACGCTCAAAGCCGGCGACGTGATTCTCCGCTTGTCAAACCAACAGTTGGAGATGGACATCCTGCACGCCGAGGCTGACCTTGCCGAAAAGGAAAACCATCTGCGCAACACTATGATTGAGATGGAAAAACAGAAGTTGGACCTCGAACAAAACCGCCTTACTTATACACGCGCCCTCAGCCGCGCACGTCGCGATTATGAACAAAAAAAGAAACTTT
>JAFXMJ010000072.1 GCA_017530465.1 Bacteroidales bacterium | reverse complement strand
GGTTGACTATATCCAAATGAAAGTGGACAGCATTCTGTCGCTGATAACGAAAGATACGCCGGACTCTTCAAAAGAAAAATCTTACCGCTATATAGGAGAATTTTCCGACAATTATGACACTGCGATAAAATATGCTTCGCTGTCATTGGAATATTGCAAGGATACGGATTTCAGGCAAATAGCATTAAATAATAATTCGTTGGCATATAACTATTATTACAAGGGCGAATACCGCAACACACTGACGTATGCCTTCAAAGCCATAGAATTCTATGAAAAATTAGGGAATGATTCTGAGGTGGCTCACTGTTACACCACAATTGCCAAATGCTATTCGAACTTGAACATCAAAGACAGCATTTTTTATTATTACGACAAGGTTTTGGATATATACACAGCACTTAATGACACTGCGGCATTGGCTTATACATACGAATCGATAGGCACTACAAACTTTAATTTAGGTTTCCAGAAAAATGCAGCAGAGTATTTTGAAAAAGCGTTGAATTTATATTCTTCCATAAAAGATTATCCAGCAGTGGCTACCGAATATGCAACTCTCGGTGCCACGGAATACGATAACGACAAACAAAAAGCGTTGGATTATCTGAAAAAATCGGTAGAAATATTCGACACGATTCCGGCTAAGCGATTAGACATGTATCTCACTTATCAAAAATATAACGCTTACTACATTATAGCGCAAATTTACAACATTTTCACGAAAGAAAACATTCAATATGCCGACAGTAGTTACATATATATAAAGAAAATAGGAAACCGTTTCTTGGATGACGGATTCTACGATATGCATAGTTTAGTGCTTCAATGTTATGCTTTATATCTTGCTTATTCAGGGAAATACAAGGAGGCTGTGGCGGTAATGGACGACTGCAAGCAATATTTGGACAGCAGCAATTCGGCGATGATACAATACTACGAGTCGTTTTACGAAATCAGCAAGTACTCCGGCGACTATAAGAACGCCTTGACGTATCACGAAAAATTACATGAATATCAATTAAAAAACACCAACGACAGCACGCTCAACGTCATCGCCAACTTTAAGACCGAGCAGGCGACCAAAATCCATGAGGAGGAGACCAAACGTCTCAAAGCCGAACAGAAACAGATGAGGACTGCGATATTTTCACTGATTGGCGGCCTGGCATTGGTGTCGCTGTTGGTATTTTTCATTGTCCGTGCGCTCAATATCAAGCGCAAAGCCAATCGCGAACTCACCGAGAAAAACAATCAGCTCGACCAACAAAAATCCGAAATCCTTGCACAGCGCGACGAAATCACCGCCCAACGCGACGGAATCGCCACCCAGAAGGAAATCATCACTCAGCAATGGCAGGAAGTGGAGGAAGTGAACAAAAAGCTCGTTAGCAGCATCAACTACGCACAGCGCATACAGACCGCCGCAATTTCGTTGCAATCGGAAGTGGATGCATTGTTCCCCGAAAATTTTGTTTATTACAAGCCCCGCGACATCGTGAGCGGCGATTATTACCGCGTGGCAAGTTGCGGCAAATACCGCGTCCTGATTACCGCCGACTGCACAGGTCACGGCATCCCGGGCGCATTTCTATCAATGCTCGGCATATCGGCGTTGAAGGAATATTGCGTCACGGAAGACGACGCCGCCAACCCCGGCATCATCCTCGACCACATGCGCGAATTTATAAAAACTACTCTCGTATCAAGCACTAAAAAGACCATCGACGACGGCATGGATATGACTATTTGCTGTTATGATTTAGCCGCAATGGAAATGCGCTACGCCGCCGCCAACCAATCTGCATACATCATCCGCCGAGGCGAGGCTATCAGGCTCAAAGGCGACCGTATGCCCGTGGGTCGCTATGTATTGGACAACAAGCATTTTGCCACGCACATACAGACCATCGAACACGGCGACATGATTTACACCTTCTCCGACGGCATCCAAGACCAGCCCGGCGGCGAACTTGACAACGAATTAGGCAAGAAATTCCTCACCAAAAACCTCGTCAAACTGCTCACCGAAATCGCCCAAAAACCTCTCGCCGAGCAGCGCGACATCATCGACAATACCATCACACAATGGCGCAACGGCCGCCCGCAGGTGGACGACATTACTATGATTGGATTGAGGATATAAGGATTCCGGCATTTTCAGTACAATCGGAACATTTTTTAATAACAACGGATAACGGCAACGCGGGAAACTGTCTGTAATTTTGCATCGTAACCATTTAAGGATGCTAATGCTATGAAAAAGACAGTTTTTACAATATTGATTTTGGCGGCGGCGTTGGGTGTTGACGGTCAGAGCGTTACACTCGACGATTGTATGCTGAGGGCTGCGGAGAATTACCCGATTCATAGGAATGAATCTTTCATCGAACAGAGCCTCAATTACAATGTTGAAAACGCCAAAAAAGGTCTCTTGCCGCAGATAACAATCTCAGGCAAAGCCACTTGGCAGAGCGACGTTACAAAAATTCCCGTGTCGCTGCCCGGTGTTGATGTACCGCAACTCAGCAAAGACCAATATTCTATCGCGGCGGAGGTGTCGCAGACCATTTACGACGGCAATTCGGTAAGCGTGAAAAAACTTTCGGCTCAATATGCAAGCCAAGCCGACCTCAAACGCCACGAATCCGATTTGTACGCCGTAAGAAACAGAGTGTCAGAGGTTTACTTTGCGATATTGACCATTGATGCGCAGATAGAACAAAATCTCAACTACGAGCGCGACATCGACAACGCATACAAAAAAATCTCCGCCCTCAAAAACAGCGGAATGGCAAATGGCGCAGACCTCAACCGCGTGGAACTCAGAAAGATACGCGCCCACCAACAGACCGCCCGCCTCAAAAATTTGCGCTCGGCGTATCTCGAAATTTTGAGCGCATTTACAGGCGATGATTATGATGAAGACATTGAACTGAAAATGCCCGAAAATCTCATTGACGAAGATATGACGGTAACGCGCCCCGAACTGCAACTATTTGACGCTCAGAAAGAACTGTTGCTCGTAAGGGAAAAGGAAATCAAGATGCAGTATGCGCCAAAAATTTCGGCTTTTGTGCAAGGCGGATACGCAAATCCCGCCCTGAATATGTTTGAAGACGGTTTTCAGCCGTATTGCATTGCGGGCGTGAGGTTCAATTGGAATGTGAGCGCGTTTTACCGTAAGAAAAACGACCGCGCAATCATCAAAATCCAAGCCGACCAAATGGACGTTCAAAGGGATGTTTTCATCTTCAACACCGACATTCAGTCGCGGCTGCAAAATGCTGAAATTCAAAACATTCAACGGCAATTGGAGGACGACGGCAAGGAGATTGAAATCCAGGGCAACATCCGCCGCAGCACCGAAATACGCCTTGAAAACGGCACGGCGAGCGTCTCAGACTATCTCGACGAAATCTCCGCCGAAAACATCGCCCGTCAAAACCAAAAAATCCACAACATCGAACTTCTCAAAACAATATATCAATTGAAAAACACCTTGGGTAAACTTTAACGATATGAAAATCAAATATTTAATAGTCGTGGCGATGATGGCATCATCGTGCGGCGCAGAGCAAAAAGGATTTGACGCTTCGGGAGTTTTTGAGGCGGAGGAGACCATCGTAAGCGCGGAGGCGTCGGGGCGAATATTGTCGCTCAACATCGAGGAAGGCGACGAAATCCCCGCCGGAAAAACTCTCGGCGTCATCGACACAATGCAACTCCATTTGCAAAAACTCCAACTCCTGAAAAACGCCGAAAGCATTGATTTTCAGCGTCCCGACATCTTGAAACAGTTGTCGTCGATAGAAACGAGGATTGCACAGGCGGAGACCGACCGCCTGAGATTTGAAAAACTCGTGGCTCAGGACGCCGCAAACCGCAAGGATTTGGACGACATCACCACGAGAATCAACGACTTGAAGGCGCAGAAAGCCGCCCTCAACTCCTCGCTCGAAAAAACCGGAAAAAGCCTTTCACGACAATCGGAAGGCGTGAGGATTCAGGTTTTGCAGATTGACGACAAACTCTCAAAATGCAGAATCTCAGCACCTTGCGGCGGCACAATTCTCGCAAAATATATGCGCGAGGGCGAATATGCCGCGCCCGGCAAACCAATCTTCAAAACCGCTGATTTGAGCCGGATGTATTTGCGTGCATATTTTGCGTACAACCAACTCGCCAATCTCAAAATCGGCAGCCCCGTAAAAGTGTTTGCCGACGATGCCGACGGCGGATACATTGAGTATCAAGGAGTTGTAACGTGGATTTCAGCACAGGCAGAGTTCACTCCCAAAACCGTCCAAACCAAAGACGAACGCCAAAACCTCGTCTATGCCGTCAAAATCCTCGTCAACAACGACGGCAGAATCAAACGAGGGATGTATGGGGAAGTGAGAATTGAAAATTGAAAATTCAAGTTTCGCAAGTGAATATAATTATTTAACAACGAATGAAACGAATACCAAACGTCAATGTAAAAAAAAAATATTTATAATATTTTTTTACGAATAAAACAAATACAAACCAAGTGATTTGAGTTTATGAGAACAAAGTTAGTATTCGTTCAATTCGTTTTTGAGATTTAACTTGTTAAATTTCAAAATATTCTAATTTGTTTAATTCGTTTAATTCGTTG
>JAFXMJ010000071.1 GCA_017530465.1 Bacteroidales bacterium | reverse complement strand
GGATGTTTTTCCGCGCCAACGACATCACAGTTGAGACCGAGGCGGGCACAGTTAACCTTGACGCATTTCAAGTGCCGATTGTAATGTTGCAACAGATTTTCACTAACTTCGACATCACCTTCTTCACGCATTTTTGGGATGCAAGGATGCTTTGGGTGATACTCGTCGCCTTTGGTTACCTCTGCCACGCCGTCCCAGAAAAATGGGCGGTTCGCATCGAGGATTTGTTTGTCAAGAGCAATATCGTGATTAAAATTGTGATATTGCTGGTAGTGATGCAGCTTGTGGTGCAGTTGCAGGGAGAGGAAGTGCAGCCGTTCATTTATTTCCAATTCTAATTATTTCACCAAATCTTCCGCGTAAAATACGTCGTGTATCTTGGTGCGCAGGTCGAGTTTTGTAATCAGCATTGAGCGGTTGGGGTAGATGCTGTTGGTCAGGAACACGAGGATGAGTTCGTTTTGTGGGTCAGCCCAGACGAAAGGACCGGTGAAGCCTGTGTGTCCGTAACTTGCGCGGCTCGCCATCTTGCTCGGTGTGCCGTTGAGCGTGGTGTCGATGACCGGCTTGTCAAAAACCAAACCGCGCCTGTTGTTCTCGAATTGCTGCGAGGTGAACAGCCTAACAGTTTCGGGTTTCAGGAAATGGATGCCGCCGTATTCGCCGTTGCTAAGGAGCATTTGCATCAGGACGGCGAGGTCGTTGGCAGTGGCAAAAAGACCCGCGTGTCCCGATACGCCGCCCATCATCGCCGCTATTTCGTCGTGTACAGTGCCTTGCACGGTGCGGCGGCGCCAAACGGTGTCCATCTCCGTCGGCGCAATGTTGTCGGGCGGATATTTGTCCAACGGATTGTATAATATCTTGATTCCCAATGGATAATAAAACCATTCGTTCAGAAAATTGATGTACGAAGTTCCATAATATTTGCTCGCAAAACCAGGATAAAAATAAAATCCAAGGTCGGAATAGAGGTATTCGCCGGGCTTTTTGAGCGGCTGTTTTTTGACGTCTTCGTTGATAATCCGCCGTGCCGCGTTGCCGTCGTAATTCGGGTCGGAGACGCAAGATTTATAAAGTCCAGGTTCGAGCCTTTTGATGTCGATGCCCGGTCTAAAACCTGCCTGATGCGCGAGGGCGTCGCGGAGAGTTGCGCCGTTGTCCTCAAAACCGGGGAAATAGTCGCACAATTTGGCGTCGAGGTCGATTTTGCGGTCTTCGTATAGTTTCATCAATAGCAATGCCGACGCCGCCATTTTGGTGACTGACGCCACGTCGTACATCGTGGAATCGTTGACGGGTTGGATGCTGTCGTAGTTGAGATAACCGTATGATTTATTGAAGATTACGTATTGGTTTTTGACGGCAATTATCCTGCATCCCGGCATTGCACGGCGCGAGATTGCGTCGTTGACAAGGCTGTCGATGATGCGCACATATTTGGGTTGCAACGACTTGCGACCATATATAAGGTGCGTGCAAGTTTCCTGCGCTTTGCAGCCCACAAACGATAGCGCGGCAAATATTACCAACGCCACAAATATGATTTTTTTCATTTTCATTTCCGTAATATAATTAGTTTAAATTGACGAGCAAAATTAAAAATTATATTTGAAAAACATACTAATTTCTGACTTCTTGTTGCCGTCAATTTGCGAATCGCCCGTGCTTACTGTCTGACGGTCAAAGTATTGCCACTGCGAAATTTTTAGTTGCAATGTTGCTTTGTTGCCGATTTTGTAGCCAGCCACCAAGTAAATCCGTTGCCCTTCATAAAAATACCCAGGCGATGAAAACACCCCGCTCACGTCGCTCTCAAAGGCGTAAATCCTCGCGCTGTAAGGTGCTGAAAACAAGGCGTATCGCGCTGACAATGTGAGTGGAAAACCGTCGGGAGTCCATTTAACATCCTGACAAATCAAATATCCGTGGTCTGTGTCTTCATTGCCACTTGCGTTGCTGCATTGCGCCATTGTGGTGAGCGTGATGGCGTCCGACGGCTTGTAAACGCTGCTCAATTTCAGATATTCCGTTTTTGTGATGCCGTCGTCTGTGTCTGTGTTTTGTCGTTCCTTGTGTTTTAGCCTGATAATCAGATTGTAACGGCGGTTGATGCGGAATTTAAATTGCGCCATCTCCTCGTTGCCCGACGCTGGAAGCCTGTTGTACGCGCCCGCCCAAGGCAGCCTGAAAACATCCGCCCAAGCCTCCACGCTTAGCCATTTGCAAAGTTCTGACGAAAATCCCGCGTAAACGCCGTCCTCGTTGCTTGCGCGTGATGCCTGTCCAAACGCCAACGCCTTGAATGCCTGATACTTTTCGGAATAATGACGGTGCAAAATCCGCAAATTAACATTGGTGGCGGGGCGGAAATCGGCGGCATTGATTGTGGATATGTTGCCGCGCTGGTCCAATGCCGTCTCTCCATAAAAACTCGCTTTGCGGCTGTCGTAGCGGTATGTCAGCGACGCTCCATAGCCGTTTTTCACGCTCCTCATATTGGCGTAGCGGAGTTGTTGGCGCGGCACAAATTGTTTGTCATAATCATAATACATCGCCGCCACGCCTACCTGAAAACGTTTTTTTCGATATTCTGCCATTATGCCGCCAATGGTTTCGCGGAGATTGTCCTTGTTGGCGATTTCGTGGGCGGTGCGATGGTAGCCGTCGGTCTTAAAAGAATGAAATTCAGCACCTTCGCACGATGCGTCAATCAGGTTGGCACTTGCAAAAGCCGTCAGTGACACGT
>JAFXMJ010000070.1 GCA_017530465.1 Bacteroidales bacterium | reverse complement strand
TTATCGGGAGGTCTTTCATGCGCTTGCCGTCGGACGAAAGAATCGTGATTTTGTCGATATTCTTGTCTGATGTTATGTTGAGAATTTCGGCGCAGGGATTGGGATAAATTGTCAGGTCAACAGGCTCAGGCACAACTATTTCCGCAATTGGCGTGGAAATATCGGCGCGGACGTCAGCGGCATTGTTGGAGAAAATCATAGTTTCTCCGGCGGCAAATTTCACTGTTGCAGAGCCGTTGCTGACTGTCACCGTGCCACCGCCAACAATATTGTACCAAGTGCCGTCCGACGGAAATTTTATCGTCATATCTTGCGATTTCACGTCAAAATTCACTGCAAAAATCAGCGATTTGTCGCCCAAAGTGCGGGTTACTGTTTTGGTGAGCGAAGTCATTTTTGCATCAACATTGCCGCTGAGCATCACGTCGTTATGAATCCTCAGACTGTCCATAAAACCGTAAAAATCATACAGGGATTTGCGGATTTGGTTGTTGTCCTTGTCCAAATCGTCAAAATATGTCGGCACGGGCTTTTTGGTCATGCGGTGCTCGTTGGCGACGGTGTTGGAATATTGGTCGTAATTGATGGAATATTCATAACCCAATTCGCCAAACTGCCAAATCATTTTTGGACCCGGAATCGAGAGCAAAATCGCCGCCGCACCCTTCATTCGGTTGATGGCAGTCGCAAAATCCTTGGCGGAATAATTGCCGTCGGCATTTCCGTATTGTAACGTCTTGTACATCAGGCGTTCTTCGTCGTGAGATTCGGCATATGCAACGAGATTTTCATTCTCAAAACCGCGCTTGGAAGCCATCGCCCAATCCGTCGAAGAGCCGTCGGCATAGCCCATCGTTGACTGACAAAAAGCATAATTGGAATTGCCCCAAAGCATAATGCCGTATTTGGCGAGTTCCTTTTCCTCGCTATTGTCGGTAAGGTGTTCGCAAATCATTATTGCAGAGGGCTTTATGGATTTGATTTTGTCGTAAATGCGCTCCAAAATCTTGATGCGTGAAGCGTCGTAGGCGGAGCATTGCGCGTCAGTTGTAGCCTTCTTGTTAGTGAAACCTTTGGTAAAATCAAACCTGAAACCATCCACATTATATTCCGTCATCCAATACGCCATAATGCTGTCTGTCAGAGCCTTAGTCTCGTTGCTTTCGTGATTGAAATCATATCCCCACGAATAGACAGTGTTGGGCGAATTGACATTGTACCACGGATTTTGGGCGGTAACTTTGCCTGTCGAACTATTGAAATACAACTGCACAAACGGACTCTGACCATAACTGTGATTCAACACAATGTCCTGAATGACAGCGATTCCGTGACCGTGGCACTCGTCGATAAATTCCTTGTAATCATTAGCCGTGCCGTATGCCTTGTCTGCCGCAAAATAAAACGACGGATTGTAACCCCACGAATCGTTGCCCTCAAACTCCGAAAATGGCATCAGTTCGATGGCGTTGACACCGAGTTTTTGGAGGTAATCAAGTTGGGAAGTAACAGCCTTTATCGTACCTTCCTTTGTAAAATCGCGGATTAACAACTCGTAGATAATCAGGTCTTTGGAGGCTGCGGCTTGGAAATTTTTGTTTTTCCAATTATAATTTTCACGGTTCAATCGGAACGTGGAAACAATGCCGTCAGCCTTGCCGTCGGGATAATTCAAGCCCGGATACACCGATTGCGGAATGTATTTGTCGTTCATCGGATCGAGGATTTTTTCGGTGTAAGGGTCTGCAATTCTGATAGTTTCGTCAACAATGAATTGATATGCGTACTCCTTTTCGGGGTCGAGATTATTGACGGTACAGAAAAAATAATCGCCGTCTTTCTGCATCGTGGCTTCGTCGGTGATGCTCCAATTATTGAAATCGCCGGTCACGTAAGCGGATTTTTTGTTGGGCGCATAGAGTACGAAAGTGGCTGACTGAGAGCCAGTTTTGTTAACACCGCGAAGGAGTTTCGGGTCCATCGTACCTTCCACGGCTTCTGCGCGAACCACACAAGTGAGCGAGGCTGTGGCAGTTTCACTGCCGTTAACAGCCTTAAAATCAAGCGTATGCACGCCATTGGCAGGCGCGGTAAATTTGTAAGTGTTGCCGCTAACGGTTTCGCCGTTGCAAGAGACAGTAGCCTTGTCGTTGGAAACTGAAAGTTTCACCTCGACCTCCTCGCCGGCATTGACGAAAAACGGATTGTTTAACGGCGACAACACCCTGACATTCAGCGCACTCGGCTCATAAATTTGCAAGAAAATATCCTTGCCGCCGGTCTCCTTGCCTTCCTTGCTGCCATCGGCGGAGCGGAACACAAAAGCGAGTTTGTCAACATTCTGCGCCTCGGTTTCGGTCAACCCATAAAACTCCTTGACCGACGAAATCGTCAGCGTGTAAGTATTTGTGGCAGTGCGAGTTAATTTGCAGTCAGCCTTATTGACCGACCAATCGTACTTCACGTGCGACCAAGAGTTAGTGCCCTTCATCACGACGCCCGTGTGCGCATACACGTCGCCCGAAAACCCTTTCAAACCCGCCGCGCCCTTGTCGGCGTGGAAAGTAATCTTGACATCCGTCGTGTTGTACGCGGGAAATTCGGGGGTACATTCAATCACCTGTCCGCACGAAAAATTCACTGCGGCACAAAGCATCAAAATCGTATATAAAAATCTTTTCATACCTGTAAGTTTTAATGGTTTTACGTGCTGCAATTTTAGTGATAATTCGGCAGTTGTGAAGAATTTTCGGCAGTTTTTTTAAAGGGAAAAGTGCGCAAACGATTGCAGATGTAATTCTTTCTTTTTGATAGTCAATATTATATAAAATTTTTCAAAAATAATTGCCGAAAAATTTGGAAGTTTCCAAAAACATTCCTTAAATTTACGGCGTTAAACAAAAACTGAAACAAAATGACAGAAAAGCGTCGGACAACCGCCGCGAAATAATAACTAACATATTGTAAAACTTAGCGTTTGCTATTTATTCGGAACTCTGAAAATT
>JAFXMJ010000069.1 GCA_017530465.1 Bacteroidales bacterium | reverse complement strand
TATAACCGCCGCCGCCCGGCTCCGCGCCCGGATACCACACCGACCACCATTGAACCGCAATCGGGATTATTAACATCGGCACAAAGACCGACGGATTTGTCAGGTCGGGAATGAAATCCAACTTGTCCTGAATTTCGGGATTGCTCACCAAACCCGACAGACCGCCAACTTCAGGCTGTTGCAACGCCACCACAGCCGCAACAATCGCGCCCGCCATCGCCACAATATACTGGAAAAAGTCAGCCCAAACAACGCCCCTGAAACCGCCTAACGTGGTGTAAATCACAGCCATCAACGACCCGCCAATCACAGTATAAAGCGGACTGATGCCAAACATCACCGCGCCAATCTTGATGGCGGCAAGCGTTACAGACCCAAGTATCAAAATATTGAAGAAAAATCCTAAATACACCGCCCTGAACCCGCGCAGGAAACTTGCGGCGCGTCCCGAATAGCGTTTTTCATAAAATTCCAAGTCGGTAACAATGCCCGTCCTGCGCCACAATTTTGCAAAAATGAACACCGTAGCCATACCCGTAATCAGGAACGACCACCACGCCCAGTTTTTGGCGACGCCGCTCTCGCGCACCATACCCGTAACGAGGTTTGGAGTGTCGGCACTAAAAGTACAAGCCACCATACTCACGCCAAGCAGCCACCACGGCATAGCCCTGCCGCCCAAAAAATAGTCAACCACGCCGCCTTTTGCACGGCTCGTAGCAACCTTTGCAATTGCAATTATAATCAAGAAAAACGCCGAAATAATCACGATGTCGGCGGTAGTGAGAGTTACCATTTATGAATTGTGGATTTGATGATTTGTTGATTTACGATTTTTGATTTTTGAATTTGACACAAAAAAACAACTAACAGCGACTGTTGCCAATCGCCGTTAATTGTCAATGAATTGCTGACTTAAATTGTTTTCCTACAAGCCTTTGAGGAGGCAAGCCACCGCCAAAACGATGAAGCCTGCGAAAACGAGCCAAAAAGCGTAAGGTGCGAGAGCCGCAATGGCGTACTTGCCAAGGATTCCGAGAACGCCGAGGCCTACTGCTACGCCCCAGACTGCGTTGGTGGGTGCTGTCAATTTCATAATGATGTAGTTTTTGATGTGTTAAACAAATGTTAGTTGTATTTTGAGCCAAATATACAAACAAAAAATTAACTTCCAAATAAAAATGAAAATTTTTTTTCAATATTGGAAACTTTTTTGACGTTGGCGGCGTTATTATTGCAGATAGTCAACAAGATAAAAAACAAAAAAATTACATATTATGAATACGGTTTTAAGTTTATTCACAGCATTCACCTTTGCATTGAACGGTTTTGCGCAGGGTTTTAGTCAGAGCGGCGACATATCCGACGATATGATTCCCGAAGATTGGGAGTACCTTGGCAGCGCGACAGGCGACCTCAACAACGACGGCCGCGCCGATCTCTTTGTAGTTGCACGTCCACCCGAAGGCGGCAAACCAATCGCGGCGGTGTATTGGGACCTTGGCGACGAGCGTTGGACTCTCTACAAGCAATACGACAATGCTTTCAGCGACCCAGCCCAAATGTATTACACGCCGGAATACGACATCGCAATCCAAGACAACGGCACACTTACAATTGGACTTTACGACCCGGAAGACTTTGATATGGATATATTGACGTCATATAGTTTCCTGTACAAGGACGGCGATTTCAAGCCCGCAAATAGCGATACCAAACAGACTTTCGGCGAATTTGAAATCAATTAACATCTGATATTCAAGCATTTGCGACAACACACCCACAAAAGGAAATCCCTGAAAATCAATTCTGATTTCCAGGGATTTTTTTGTGCGCCGGACAGGACTTGAACCTGCACCCAATAAAACTCGGATATGCCCCTCAAACATACGCGTCTACCAGTTCCGCCACCAGCGCATCAATGTTTTATTTTAACGCTGCAAAGTTATGTAGTTTTTTTATACTGACCAAATTTTAATGCAACTTTTTTCTAAATTTTTTGCATCAAATTTATTTTCAGAGTGTTGCAGCGGGGTGTTCACCACCCTATTCCGTCATCGTAAACTCTACACGGTGGTTTTTCTCGCGGTTAGCCTCGGTTGTATTCGGGAACAACGGCTCCAAATAAGCCTTGCTGTCGCAGTTGATACGGCTGCCATCGATTCCACGCTTTACAAGTTCAGCCTTGAATGCCTCTGCACGACGCTGACCAAGTTTCATATTCTGCTCCAACGAACCGATATTACACGTATGACCAGTAACGCTGAGTTTGGTATTCGGATAGTTGTTCATCACTTCAGCAATCTCGTCGAGCATACGCGCAAGGTCGGGACGCGACTTGATGTAAGCGTCATTGAAGCCAAAATTGACATTCACACGAGTGTATTTTTTGAGTACAATGTCAACGTCTTCCTTCTGAGGCTCGGTAACTACTACGGAAGGAATCGAATCCTTGGGAACATCTACAACAACGGGAATTGTATCTTTGGGCGTATCCTCAACTACAGGCTCATCAGGAACAGTTGTAACCACAACCTCCGGCACAGTGTCATTGACAGGAACATCCACAATGATAAGAGTATCAGGCTTATCGACAGGCTTGTCAGTCGGCTTTTCGGGAGCGGGTTTCTTCTTGATTTTGCCAAACTGATACCTAATGCCAGCCATACCGCCCACAGCTATCGGCGTAGGAATATCAACAACCTTGGAATCCAACGCGCCGTTGTACTTCCAATTGTAGGCGTCGCCCTTCATACAATCGGGGTCAAACTGATTGACATCCTCGCCAACGCTCTTGTAGCCCATTCCAACGGTGAAATAGATGCCCAAATCAATCGAAAGACGTTTGGTAATGTAATAGAGCGCATTGCCTTCCAACAAGATTCCAATGCTTGAACGCTTCTTGTTTTTGCCGTCAAAATCAGACCTTGTGAAAAAATTG
>JAFXMJ010000068.1 GCA_017530465.1 Bacteroidales bacterium | reverse complement strand
ACCGTTGGCAGACAGTACAGTAAGTGCGCAAAAGAATTATCCAGCCATCGACTACGTGGTCTGCGCCGGCATCGACAAGGCGTCCGAGAGGGACACGGTGTTCAATGAGTTTGTGCTCAATATGGGCGGCACTGCATCCATCAACATTTTGTCGAGGGACGTTGCCAACAATTGTTACCGCCTCAATATGACCGGGCGCGTGGCAGATTTGCTCGAATTGTCGGACAAGGGCGCGGAGCCTGATTATGATATTTATCTCTATCCCAACGCCCGCACCACCGACTTCAACCGCAGCGTTATTTGCTCGCCGGTCAATAAGCAGACCCCAATGAAACTCATCGTGGAGTATGCCAATTATGATATGTAGATAATTCAAAAAAAATTGCAACTATGTGTGGCATTGTAGGTTATATTGGATTTAGGGACGCTTACCCGATTATAATCAACGGCCTCCGTCGGCTCGAATACCGTGGATATGATTCTGCGGGAGTTGCCATTGTGGACGGCGGCACTCCTTATATTTACAAGGTGAAGGGCAAGGTGTCTGATTTGGTGGATTTTATCGGCGACAAGCCTACTTCCGGCACTATCGGCATCGGTCATACACGTTGGGCCACACACGGCGCACCTAACGACATCAATGCGCATCCGCAGGTCTCGATGCACGGCAAGTTTGTTGTGGTTCATAATGGAATCATCGAGAATTATTCCATCTTGAAGAAAAAACTAACTGCGCGTGGCTACACTTTCCATTCTGAGACCGACACTGAGGTCTTGGCGGATTTGATTGAATATATATATGAATTTGGACACGTTTCGGCGGAGGACGCTGTGAGGTTTGCGCTCGCCAAGGTGCGCGGCGCGTATGGCCTCGCGGTGTATTGCACCGACGAATCCGACAAGTTAATCGCCGCACGGTCGAGTAGTCCGCTCGTTATTGGCATCGGTCAGAAGGAATATTTCATAGCCTCCGACGCTTCGCCTTTTGTGGATTTTACCGACCAAGTGGTGTATCTCGACAATGAGAATATCGCCGTAATCAGTCGCGAAGGCATTGTAATCAAAACCATAAAAAATGTAGTCGTTAATGCCGAGACCAAGAAGATTGACTTCGACAGCGACGAGGTCGAGAAGGGTGGTTTTGAGCATTTTATGTTGAAGGAAATTTTTGAACAGCCGCGCTCCGTGATGGACACTTTCCGTGGCAGGATTAGCGAGCATCACAATCAACTCACTCTCGGCGGCATTATGCCCGTGATGCCTCATTTGATGAATGCAAGGAGGATTATCATTGTGGGCTGCGGCACGAGTTGGCACGCGGGGCTGTTGGGCGAATACCTTTTTGAGGAATATGCGCGGATACCCGTCGAGGTGGAGTACGCCTCGGAGTTCCGTTACAGAAATCCAATCATCAATTCTCAGGATGTTGTAATTGCTATAAGTCAGTCGGGCGAAACCGCTGACACATTGGCTGCCATACAACTCGCCAAAAAATGCGGCGCGTGTGTCATTGGCGTTTGCAATGTCGTGGGCAGTAGCATAAGCCGCGCCACGGATGCGGGCGTTTATACTCACGCTGGTCCCGAAATTGGCGTTGCAAGTACCAAGGCTTTCACGGCGCAAGTGGCGGTTTTGGCGATGATGGCGTTGTTTATCGGGCGCAGCAAGTACAATATTTCCGCCGAGCAATACAGCGAACTCATCCAAGAATTGTACTCCGTGCCGTCGATGATAGAGGAGGTCTTGAAGAAGGCTGACAAGGTGAAGCGCGTAGCCGAATTGTATTATAAGGCATCGAATTTCCTGTATCTTGGACGCGGATGTTATTATCCCGTGGCACTTGAAGGAGCACTTAAACTGAAAGAGATAAGTTACATTCACGCAGAGGGTTATCCCGCCGCCGAAATGAAGCACGGTCCCATTGCACTCGTGGACGAAAAGATGCCCGTCATCTTCATCGCCTGCAAGGACAAGAGTTACGAAAAGATAGTCTCCAACATTCAGGTCGTGAAGGCTCGTCGTGGCGTTGTAATCGCCATTGTCAACGAGGGCGACACCACGGTAGCGGCTATGGCGGATTATGTGCTCGAAGTTCCCAAATGCAACACCGCCGTAGGTGCTTTGGTTGCCGTGGTGCCGTTGCAGTTGTTGAGTTATTATATCGCCGTATTGCGCGGCTGCAATGTTGACCAGCCGAGAAATTTGGCCAAGTCCGTTACGGTGGAGTAGGGGTGCGGTAAGTATTTCCTCGCTGGAATTGCAAAAAAAATTGCAATTGTTGAAAACATACATTATCTTTGCTGTTGTTAATGACACCAAAAAACAATCCACTATGCAATACTACGATCCGAAGACCGATGTTGTGTTCAAGAAAATATTTGGCGAACACAAAAACTTAGCCATAAGTCTCCTGAACGCCGTTCTAAAATTGGATGGCGACCAACAGATATGTGACGTGGAATACCTGCCGTCCGAGATAATTCCACTAAGCGACGGACAGCGGCGCAGCGTTGTGGACGTCAGGTGCAAGACCGGCGACGACGACTATTTCATTGTAGAGATGCAGATGTATTGGTCGTCAGACTTCCTGCGCCGTGTGATGTACAACTGCGCAAAGTTGTATGCCACGCTGTACAGCAAGGGCATCAAGTATTACAAAACGAAAAGAATCTTCGCCGTCAACATTCTCAACGACGTTTATCAGACCAAAACCACCAACAACTACCACCACTACACGATGTCGGAGGTAGGATATCCGGAACATACCATACCTGGCATTGAGGTAGTCAGCATAGAACTTCCAAAATTTCAGCCGCAAGACAAGGCGCAGGCCAAGATGCTTCGGCTGTGGCAGAGTTTCCTCACGTCTGTAAACGCTGGCGACGATGCTCCAATCCCCGAAGAATTATTGGAAAACGACGAGACCAAGCAAGCCCTCGAACTCTGTCAAAACCTCACGGACGAAGAACGCCGCCTCTATGACAGTTTTTGGGATTTGGAATCTCTTCATCTCGACAGGGAGAATACCGTTAGGGCGGAAGGTCGAGCGGAAGGCGAACACCAAAAAGCCCTCGCCATCGCCCGCAAGATGCTCGCCAAGGGCATGTCCGTAGAGGATGTTTCCGAAATGACCGGCATCACCCCCGACGAAATCTCAAAAATTTAACACAATATAATTGCACAATTCGCCAATAATCACTACATTTGTAATGTAATTAAGCCCATGACATGGCAACGCAACGCATAAATATATCCTTTAAACACCTTGAAACCTCGGCGGCATTCAAGCTGTCGCATCATATTATAATCCCTTGTGGGACGGAGCATGATAAACTCCGCCCCGCAAGGGATTTTTGCGTTTTCTTGTGCGACATACACCGTAGGGACGTGGCGCGCCGCGTCCCTACACCATCCAACCGCAAATTACAATTCAAAATTATGTTTCACCATAAATTCATTTCAAAAAAATGACAGAAAACAAGAACGCAGTTCTGGGCACTGCAAAAAAGCCCTACGAGAAGCCGGAGATTGAGGTTGTCAATCTCGACTCACAGCCGCAGTTGCTGGCGCAGAGTGCAGTGCCGAGCCGGTTCGGTGCAGGATTTGGCGAAGATGAAGGTAACGATTGGTAAAAAGAAGGAGGACTTAACAATGAAAAGAACATTTCTGACAATCCTGCCCATTGCGGCAGCCCTCTTGCTCGCCACATCATGCAGCAAGGACAGCGACGACAACAACGTCAGCATCATAGACAACCCGCAGCCCGCCGAAACCATCGAACAACCTGCCGAACAGCCCGCCGAAACCACCGTGAAAATCCCGTTCACTGTGAAAGTTGGCGGCGGCGAGAGCCTCTCCAAGATTGGCTACGCCCTCCAAAAGGACGGCGACGACAACGACATCTGGAACAAGGTGACGCGCACCTTCGACGACGACGACCTTGCAACAGGCACCCATCCCATCACCCTTACCGTCAACGGTGCTGAGACAAATAGCGGCATCACCGAAAGCACCCTCTCCCTGAAAAAAGATGACGATGGCAAATTCTACTTCGAGGGCGACATCACCGTCGATGCAGACAAGAAGGACGCCTTCAACGGCGAGACAGGCATCGCGCTTGTCGGCGAGTTCACCGTATCGAGTACAGCACTTCCGACATCAAGCAACGAGTCGTTGGCAAAATTGATGGAATCCTGCGCCCACACCTACAAGACCAAGGACGGCGAGTTCACCTCCAAGTCTCCGTCCGTTACGCTCTACGACCAGAACGTCTATCTCGCGATACAGATGTCGCCCTTGCAGCACAACATTGACGTCACCATCGGCGATGCGCCAAACAACTACCCGATGAACAGCGACGGTCAAATTTGGATTGCCCTTGCAGCCAACACCGCCGTCAGCACCAACTTCCTCAGCAAGGACGCCTCTGAAGTAGTTGCCGGACACATCTACACTATCGACCGCAGCGGCTTCGTTGACCTCGGCATAGAAGGCGGCATCCTCTGGGCGGACAAGAACATCGGCGCAACCAACGTCTATGACTACGGCAATTACTACGCCTGGGGCGAGACCACAACAAAAGAAACACAATACAATTGGTCAACCTACAAGTACGGCAACGCTTACAGCCAGCTTACCAAGTACTGCAACGACTCTGAATACGGTAAAGATGGTTTCTCCGACGACCTCACCGTCCTCGAATCAGACGATGATGTGGCATACACACAAAATACCAATTGGTCTATGCCTACAACTGAAGAGTTTGCAACACTAAAAAGCAGTTGCTATTGGGTTTGGACAGCCGATTACAGCGGCAAGTCGGGCTATATTGTTTATAAGAACCAAGGTAGTGATGCTGGAGTAGTTGTTGCTTCTTCGGGTACAGCAGCCGATGGATATTCAACAGCGGACGACACCCATATCTTCCTTCCGGCCGCCGGTTGTCGCGACGAGTCCGGCCTCTACGACGCGGGCTCCGGCGGCTACTACTGGTCGTCGTCGCTCTACTCGG
Source organism: Bacteroidales bacterium (assembly GCA_017530465.1). Lineage (GTDB taxonomy): Bacteria > Bacteroidota > Bacteroidia > Bacteroidales > UBA3824 > UBA3824. Next base: position 247 of record JAFXMJ010000068.1, on the reverse strand, counting down.
GCTACCCGGACATCGCGTACGATTTGTACTTCCGCGACGGCTACGTCGGCGCACAGGGCAACGTCAGCCGCTACTTCGGTCAGTCGGTTCGCGCGGTTCGGCGCAAGTAATCATCTTGTTGCCGAGAGCGAAACAATTTTTTTTGACCGCCGATAAATCCTCAGCGATTTTTTGGCGGTCTTTTTTTGCATTTAACAAATCTCCCAATATCCGCCACGCGCAGAGCCAATGCGGCGGATGAGGCCTT
>JAFXMJ010000067.1 GCA_017530465.1 Bacteroidales bacterium | reverse complement strand
TCTTTTCCTCTTCGTTGATTTCTTCTGACATTGTTTTGCTGCGAAATAAGTTTTTGCTCGGATTGCAAAGGTAAGGATTTTTTTGTAAATGCGGAAAAAAATTTTTGCTTTTCCATTCCATTGCATTATCTTTGCAGTGTAAAATCAAATCTAAAACGGTGATTATTATGGAAGAATTTGACACAATGGACGCAACCGAGGCTGTTGACACAACGGCAGTTGCAGTCGAGACTACAACGGAAACACTAGAACCCTCAGCCCCTGAGAAAAGGGTTTCCAAGACGATGGCTTGGGCAAGGGCACACGTGGGTTTTATCGAAATCCTTGACCCTGAATTGAGGGCGCAGTTGTCTTATTACAGGAAGAGAAACAGGCAAATTACACAAACAATGCATCAAGAGGAGATTGTAAAATGAAACGATTGATGCTTGACACTTGTGTCGTATTTGAAATATTGCTTAATGCCAACGACATGGACAAAAATGTTGCTGAGTTGTTGGACGACTATTCTTGTACCCTCTACACAAGTTTTGAGACTTTGCGGGAATTAGTCGTATTGTTCAACAACAATAAAATTCGTTCAAAGAAATGGAAAACGGCAGAAGACATCCTTCACACTGTTGTTGATGACCTTGACATCAAAATACTCCCTCTACGTGAGGATGTCGCCTTTACTTACTCTCGCCTCGTCCTCAACGAAGCCCTCAACCATTACGACCCGTCAGACCACATAATAATTTCACAAGCAATCACCGAAAAAATCCCATTGATATCAAGCGATTTGAAATTTCCGTTTTACAGGGAGCAAGGGTTGGATTTGATAGAATGTTAGAATTATTAACAAGATAAAAACAATATACACAAAATGGTAAAGCATGTTATTTTATGGCAGTTGAAAGACGAACTGTCCGCAACAGAAAAGTCGGCGGCTAAGGCTGCAATCAAGTCGGGTCTCGAAGGTCTGGCAGGCAAGGTTCCGGGATTGTTGGAGATTAAGGTCAATACCAATCCGTTGCCCTCGTCCAATGCCGATGTGATGTTGGATACATTGATGGAGAGCGAAGAGGCATTGAAGGGCTATGCTGTTCACCCCGCGCACGTCGCAGTTGCCACCGGCACCGTCCGCCCCGTCGTCAAACTCCGCGTATGTATGGATTACGAGGTTTAGTTGGCAATTAATTATTGCTGCAAAATAAAAGTTGACTTTCGACACTGGTCGGAAGTCAACTTTTATTGTTTTAGAAATGTGAACAAGTGTCTGATTAGTTGAAATATTCAGATGAAGTTGAACTCTTTGGACCGGACAGTTCAGTAATCTTTCCTTCGCTGATTACTACGGTTTTCTTTCCTGTGGTAGGTGTGAAAACATAGCCGCTTGTTTGTTTTACTTCGATTGTGTATGTGCCAACTTCAAGTTCATATTTGTAGGTGCTGGCTTTTGTCCACGTAGCCTTTTTAACACCGTTGATGTAGAACTCATATTCCTTTGATGAATCGTGAACAATCCACAAATAACCTGTTTTTGGGGTTTCAGGTTCGGGGTTTGTGGCTGTTTCGTAAATAGCATAAAGGGTTGTTTCGCCGCCAGAGAGCAATGACAAAGACAATGTCATCAAGAAAGATGAATAACCGAGTTTCTCAGTATCTGTGCCATTTTTTGCCAATTTTTGATTCCCAGCGTATTCAACTTTTGTGGCTGTTTTAGATGTTGCCCAGCCAATGAACTTCTTGCCGTCTTTTGTGGCTGTGGTTGTTGCGATGGTGAGAGACTCAAAATCTTTTTGGAGTTCAACTGCCTCGGGTGCAGTGCCTGTGCCTCCGTTCAGGTCGTAGATTACCTTGTAATCGTAGGTCTTGACAGGTGCAGCGTTCTTCTCCCAAACCGAATAGAGAATTAGGTTGGCTGTTACTTTGACTTCCTGACCCTCTGTGTACTCAGCCGTTGAACTGCCTTTGGTTGTTGACCAGCCGATGAACGAGTAGCCATCGGCAGCGAGAGTTCCAGGACCGGCGATTTTCACTGTTGCGCCGTCTTTCACTTTCTGTTCGGGGTCGGTAGCGCCACCCAATGCGCCGACGTTGTTTTCGGCTGTGTACAGCACAGTGAACTCCTTTGATGTTTCACCAGTACCGGAATTGCCGTTGTTGCTGGAATTGTTGTTGCCGGAATTGTCATTCGGTTTGTCCACGTTCTGAGAATTGTTGGTGGGCTCTGGTTCGTCGTCGTCATCGCCGCACGAAACAAATACTGTTGAGAGCATCAAAAATGCAATCAATCCAAATATGAATCTTTTCTTCATAATTTTGAATGTTTTTTTCCGCAAATCCCGAATCAGAAAGGTTGTTGTATAAGTTGTGATTAGTTGCCATATAAAAAACAAAAACGTGGGATTTTACTTTGTCGCTCGTCCCACTAATTGAGGCTTTGGCCGGCCCATCCTTCTGAAACGAGCAACGCCGAAAGCCCCACAATTATATGCATAACACCACCGCACAATACTGCACAGCGTATTATC
>JAFXMJ010000066.1 GCA_017530465.1 Bacteroidales bacterium | reverse complement strand
TTTCTATTGCCGTAACTTTGCAGTGTCAAATTACAAAAGACAGAACATGATTATTAACCATAAAAAACATAAAAGAAAATGAGTACACAGAAACTTCACTTTGAGACATTGCAAATTCACGTTGGCCAAGAGCAGCCCGATCCCGCATCAGACGCACGCGCAGTGCCGATTTATCAGACCACGTCCTATGTGTTCCACAATTCGCAGCACGCAGCCGATAGGTTTGGACTCCGCGACGCAGGCAACATCTACGGCCGCCTCACCAACACCACCGAAGGCGTATTAGAGCAGAGGGTTGCAGCACTTGAAGGCGGCGTAGGCGCACTTGCAACAGCATCCGGCGCAGCAGCAATCACATACGCAATAGAGGCCATCGCCAAGAAGGGCGACCACATCGTTGCTCAAAAAACCATCTACGGCGGCACCTACAACCTCCTCGCACACACATTGCCGCTCCTCGGCGTTGAGACCACATTTGTAGATGCACACAACCTCCAAGAGGTAGAAGACGCCATCAAACCCAATACGACACTCGTATTCCTCGAAACCCTTGGCAACCCCGGCTCCGACATTCCCAATGTAGATGCCATTTCCACTATTGCGCACAAATACGGCATCCCCGTCCTCATCGACAACACTTTTGCAACCCCGTTCCTCTTCCGTCCCATCGAACACGGCGCAGACGTTGTAATACACTCTGCAACCAAGTTCCTCGGCGGTCACGGCACCACGCTCGGCGGCATCATCGTGGATTCGGGCAAATTTGATTGGGCTAAGTCGGGCAAATATCCGCAGATTGCCGAGCCCAACCCGAGCTACCACGGCATTTCCTTCGTGAAGGCAGTAGGCGCAGCCGCATACGTCACCTACATCCGCGCAATCTTGCTCCGTGACACCGGCGCAGCCATCTCGCCCTTCAATGCATTCTTGCTTCTCCAAGGCGTTGAGACACTGTCGCTTAGGATTGAGCGTCACGCCGAAAACACCGAGAAGGTGCTCGACTTCCTCAAAAACCACCCGAAAGTCGCAAAAATCAACCACCCCGCTCTTGCCGACCATCCCGACCACGAACTCTACAAGAAGTACTTCCCCAATGGCGGCGGCTCTATCTTCACATTCGACATCAAGGGCGGTCAGGCCGAAGCATTCAAATTCATTGACAACCTCAAAATCTTCTCGTTGCTTGCCAACGTAGCCGATGTGAAGTCGCTCGTAATCCATCCCGCTACGACCACTCACTCGCAACTCTCAGAGGCGGAACTCGCCGACCAAGGCATCTTCCAGAGCACCATCCGTCTCTCTATCGGTACTGAGCACGCCGACGACATCATCGCCGACCTCAGCCAGGCGTTTGACAAGATTTAAATTTTTGTCTGATTATTAATTACCACGTAGCCCGTCGCAAGGACATACAGTTCTCTGCGGCGGGCTTGGGTTTTATAATTACGATTAATATCAATATCATAAAAAAATCCCGCGCAGCAACGAACTCTAAAATCCGGCTGCACGGGAAATTTTATTTAAGGTGTCGTGTTATCTATACATTAAAACTCCACCTTGCCACTCTTCAACATTGTCCAGGGGTCAACGGTCTTGGCTTTGTAGCGGCCTTCGTCGAGTTTCTTCTTGCACTCCTTGAAGGCATTGATGGTGCGCTCCACGTGTTCGAGGGTGTGGGCGGCGGTAGGAATTACACGGAACATCACAGTGCCCTTGGGTACTACCGGGTAAACCACAATCGAACAGAAAATACCGTAATTCTCGCGGAGGTCGAGCAAGAGGTTGGTCGCCTCGGCTGTACATTCCACGTCGGAAGCGTTGGGGTCGCCGTGCATATACACGGGAGTTACCGGAGATTGGGTCTTGCCAATGTCAAAACCGTCCTTCTTGAAGCCTTCTTGGATGGCGTGAACGATTTTCCAAAGATTCTCGCGGTACTTGGGGTTGGTGGTCATAAGTTCGAGACGTTTTTTGAGACCAACAACCATAGGCATCGGGAGCGACTTGGCGTAGATTTGCGACCTCATATTCATACGCAGGTAGTCGATGATGGGTTTTTCGGAGGCAATGAAACCGCCAATGCCCGCACCTGCCTTTGCAAATGTTGCGAAGTAGAGGTCCACCTTGTCCTGAACGCCGAAGTGTTCGCCTGTGCCGCCGCCGTTGGGACCCATCGTGCCAAAGCCGTGAGCGTCGTCGATGAGGAGGCGGAAGTTGTACTTGTCCTTCAAGTCGGTGATGCCCTTCAAGTTGCCGAGGTCGCCCGCCATACCGAACACGCCCTCGGTGATTACGAGGATGGAGCCGCCCGTTTCAGCAACTTTCTTGGTGGCAAGTTTGAGTTGCTTTTCGAGTTTTTCCATATCGTTGTGCGGATAGACGTAACTCATCTTCTCGCCGCCGCACTTGGATTTGTGCAGGAAAATACCGTCCATAATGCAGGCGTGAGCCTCGTAGTCATAAACGATGACGTCCTTGCGATCCACGATGCAGTCGATAATCGAAATCATCGCCTGATAGCCGAAGTTGACAACGAAAGCCGCCGGTTTTTTGGCGTACTTTGCGAGCATTGCTTCGAGTTCCTCGTGCATCACGGTCTGACCCGACATCATCCTCGCGCCCATCGGAGCGGCGAGACCATATTTAGCCGCGCCCTCAGCGTCAGCCTTGCGCACTTCGGGGTCGTTGGCGAGGCCGAGGTAGTTGTTGAGCGACCAATTGAGGATTGGCTTTACGCCAAAAGGAGTCCTGAAATTCATCTCAGGGCCTATCTCGCCTTCGAGTTTGGGGAACATAAAGTAGCCGTCCGCACCTGCCTGATACTTACCGAGGTCGGCGGTCTTTGCACGTTCCATCACTTTTTCAAAAAGATCCATTTTTATAGTTTTTTGATAATTAATGTTTGCTAAATCCGTTGCCGCAAAGATAGTAATTATTTTTGTAACACATACACATTATGCGCACAAATTTAACATAAAGTCTATTCTTACACTGACGGAATCAATCTTCTGTTAGTATCTGATTTTGAATGTTTTGCCGCCAATTTTTACTATCACGAATCCGTCCATCTTGCCGCCAAGGTGGATTTCCTTGCGGTCGGTGTTGGTTGTGCCGGTTTTCAGGACGCGACCATTAACATCCAATATCGTATAAGGCGTGCCGGGCGCGGATTCGATGTAGATGGTCTTTGCAAAACTCCAAACCTTTATATTTGGGTTGGTGCGCTCGGAGGTCGAGGTCTTAATGTCGGCAGGTGGCGCATCATCCTCTACGAATGGTTCTGGATTCGACAACCCGAAAAAAAAATCTCCCGACGAAACGTAATGTTTACCGCCACCAAATGGCAAAGTAATTTCAGCGGTGGTATTTGGCGGAATGGAAACGTCCGCCGTAAATTCCTCATCGGTCTTGGACATACGAAGGCTCACCGCTCCACGCGGCGTAGGCACGGTAATCGATGCATCGGTCAAATCGCCAAGCTGCGGCGCAATTTTGATGACCGAAAAACCAGGTTCAAGAGGTTCTATACCCATTACATTGCGCACAATGACATTGCCAGCCGCCGCGCCCCAAGCGTGGTTCCAATCCTGATTGTTCTTGTATTTGATGTCCCAAGCCTCCGTGGTGATGGTGCTACCGCTGCGAATCATATTGTAAAAACTTCGCGAAGAAGTGTCAGTCAATAATTTGAGTCCGCTGGCGTCCCTTCTGTTGTCAAAAATTGCGTCCAATAAGAATTGTGCGCCATAGACACTGCAAGCCATTCCCTTGCTGACTACGAAATTGGTTACTGTATCCCGATTGCTATCTTCAACCATTCCAAACGCCAGCGGAAACATATTGGAATGTAACGAAACGTGTTCGCTGCCCAACGCATCGACATAAAGCCCCGACGAATTGGTCATCAGGCGGTTGACGGACTCCTTAGTGCGAAGTGCCGCGCTGCCAAATTGTTCGCGGTCAGCATCGTTGCCAACGGCTTCCGCAATTTTAGCCATTAGCTCCAACGCCTTGTAATAGAACGCATTGACCACCGTATTACATTCTTTGAGCTGGTAATTGTCCCTGTCGGTGGGAGGCCAATCTATGATGTCTCGGATATTAGAACCCTTAAAGTGAACCTTCTGCAAATGTTCCGTATTTGTAATATCATTGCCGGTATGCAAAAGATTGTCGCCAGGGTTTTGCAGGAAAAACAACGTCCTATTTTTCAAGTCGTCATAATACTTTCGGATAAAACCGTCGTCGCCAGTGTAGAGATAATCGTTCCAAGCGATGATGAGCATTTGCAAAATCCATTCGGTAGGCCAAGTAGGATTGTGAACGAGATGTTCTGCCGAAAGCCTCGCAATGGAATAATGGTTGTCAACGCCATAATAACTGAGCTGATTGATGAGCGCATCAGCCTCGTAAGGAATCCTTTCGCGGTCGCCGTCCACAAAAATTCCGCAGAATGATGTCGCCTTCATCGAATGTTTGCAGAGCTCCCAGACCTTATTAAGCACGGTGTCGGACGACGAGAAACTCGCCAAATTGTCATCAAAAGGATAGTTGACGACGATTCTCTCCGCATTATCCTCCGAAAAATCACCATTGTAACCCTCTATGCCACAATACCTAAACGGATACACTTCGCCAATATAGTCGGGCATCAAAATCGGCATTACACCGCTTTCGTTGGAAGTCTTTCCGGTATTTCTCGGGTCTTGGTACAATGCCGGCTTGCAGAGTCCATTTTGTATTTGGGCAGGACTGATGCTGTATTCTGCATAACGTATTGTGCCGCCAGGTTTTGTATCAACTTTATTGTTGACGGCTTTTTCGCCCAATTGGAGTTTCAACGGACTATTGACAGTATTGTTGTCGAAGCAGACTTCTATCTGCCCAAAAGCGTCGTCGCCAAAATCCATAAAAATCTGTTCCCCCTCCCTGATTACAACGACTGGATTCTGTCGGGTAGTTGTAAGAGGAAGTTTGGAAAAACTGTCACCAAATTTCAGCGGCGTGGCAAACCCTTTTGCCGGAGAATAATCGGTGCATTTGTTCTTTTTGTAGTAAATTTTTACAGTCCAATAATAAATCTTGCCGGGTTGGAGCGGTTGTCCGTTGTAGGTGATATTGGTAGAGCGTCTGTCCTCAATGATTCCGCTGTCCCAAACGTCGGCTTTCCCTTCTGAAAGTAATTCGGGCGATGTAGCTGTCAAAATTCTGTATTTCAGCTGATTGACTGCACGTTTGGAGCTTCCAATCTGCCACGCGAAATGTGGTGTCGGTGTATTGATGAGCGCAATTTGCATATCACCATCGTGCCAATCGTATGCAGAGATTGGCATTTCGGTCCTCGTGCCGTTTTGAAAAACGACATCGGTCTCCTCGATAAGTTCTGTCGTCAAGTTTGATACGTAAACCTTCGCTCTGTCGGTGTTCTGACCATCACAGACATCAGCCCACGCGACCAACACACAAACAAGGAGGGCAAGCCATAATGTTTTGATTGCCATAGTAAAAGTCTATAAAAAATTATTCTGTCGGCAAATTTACATAAAAATCTTGAAGTAAACCATCAGTTTTTTGCAGTGCTGAAAAAAAATACATATCTTTGTCCCATAAAAACAATTCAAACTCATTATGAAAACAATCTATCTTACATTATCCATTCTGATTATCAGCGCATTGAACGGCTTTGCGCAAAACTCACGAACCCTGATGGATTCGGGTTGGGAATTTACAAAAGACGGCAAGACTATCGCCGTGGATTTGCCTCACGATTGGGACATCTACACCGGACCCTTTTCGGGCAAGGGCGCAACAGGCACCGGCGGAGGTTGGTTTGAGGGCGGCAAGGGCGAATACAAAAAGACTTTTGCCACTCCTAACGCCGAGGTTGTGAAACTCCATTTCGAGGGCGTTTATCAGAAGGCGGAGGTCTTTGTTAACGGCAAAAAGGCAGGTCAGCACGCATACGGCTATACGCCTTTCACTGTGGACGTTACGCCAATGCTCAATAAAGACAAGAACGAAGTTTTGGTAAAGGTTGACAATTCGGCGCAACCCAATTGCCGTTGGTACTCAGGCTCAGGCATTTACCGTCACGTTTGGTTGATGACAATGCCCAAAGTCCACATCAAAGAAAACGGCGTATTCATCACCACGCCCGAAGTTTCGGCACAAAAGGCAACCGTAAAAGCCGAGGTGGAGGTTGTGAACGAATCCTCCGCCACAGCATCTGCAACGGTGGGCATTGACGGCAGCAACACTCAGACTGTCAGCCTCAAAGCCGGCGAAAGCAAGAAGGTAGAATTTACATACACAATCAACAATCCGCGCCTTTGGTCGCCCAAAACGCCTTATCTCTACACCGCCGAAGTGTCGCTCAACGGCAAGAAATCGGAATCGGTGCGTTTTGGCGTTCGCAGTTTCAGTTTCGACGCTGAAAACGGATTCATTCTCAACGGCAAAAAAGTTCTTCTCAACGGTGCGTGTGTGCATCACGACGACGGAGCAATTGGCGCAATGGCTTTTGACGCCGCCGAAATCCGCAAGGTTCGTCTTATGAAAGATGCGGGCTTCAACCTTATCCGCACGTCGCACAACCCCACAACTCGCGCATTTTTAGACGCTTGCGACAGTATCGGTATGTT
>JAFXMJ010000065.1 GCA_017530465.1 Bacteroidales bacterium | reverse complement strand
GTCGGGCACGTATGGTATGACGCTCGGTGCCAATATTCCTATCCGTCAGGCAAAGAGGATAGAGATTATTTACGGTCCGGCGTCGGCAGAATACGGTAATGATGCCTGTGTGGGCATCGTAAACATTGTGACGCGCGAGCCTGACAAAAATTCCTTCACCACTGCCGACCTCTATTGCGGCACTGGTGCTTTGTATTATCTCGACTTCCACGCTGGCGCAAAAGTGGGACACGGCAAGAATGTCACTATGCTCTCCATCTACGGCAGCAACCTCAATGTGGACAATCTCAATGTATCCCGTGACAGGGATTTGTACAACCGCTGGAACTACTTCCTCCAGAACGGCGAGGAGCTTACTATGCAGGCGAGCGACGGCAATTCTTACACCATCGACAGGAGTATGATCAACGAGGACATGTTTAATAAGTACTACACGAGCCTCTTCTCCAATATGTCGTATTACTTTATTAATTACCGTGGCGACTTCTATATGCCTGAAATCAACGACATGCCGCAGAATGCTACGCAGGTGGGTGCGGAGATCAAGTATAGTGGTCTTACTTTCTCGTACAATATGCTCCATCGTATGGACTTCTCTGACTTCGGACAGAGCACGATGGCGTATGCTTACTACGATCCGGGCAATATGCAGGGCGAATTTATCCGCCGTGGTGCCATCAGCGCGGATTACAAGATTGGAAATTTGACTACCAATACTATGGTCAGGTACATCCGCTACCGTATGGACAAAAATTCGAGGCGTGGCGTCAATTGGAACACCCTGCCGCAGTATGCCTACGGCGCGAGCGACGATGTGGCGGCGGAGGAAAACATAACGTGGAAACCAATATCCAAAATGGAGGTTCATAGCGGTGTGTCGTACCAGTATTCGGGTGTATTGCCGCCCACGCTGGAATGTGAGCGCAAGTTTGACTATAGTTCATACAAGATGTTTGCTACGGAGGTCGATTATGCCGACTCTGTATATGGCAAATTTGGCACTTATCCATACACCTACTGGCAGGCTGGCGCGTATGCTCTCGTTGACTTCGACTGGGAGCGTGTGTCTCTTACTGGCGGCGTGCGATACGACTATCAGTCGCAGTGGGGCAAGTCGGTAAACCCGCGTTTTGCAGCGCAGTTCAAGATTTCCGATAGATTTAAGTTACGTGGCTCGCAGGCGTATGCGTACAAGATACCTTCGCCTGGACAATATTATTATAGTGTAGCTGTGGCGATGAAGACTGCGGTGGGCGTTGTTTCCGCACTTCACCATGTGCCGTCCGACATCGAAAATCTCAAGGCGGAGCGCATCAATTCTACCGAGTTTGGCATCAGGTACAACCTCTCCAACATCAGTTTGTTTGGAAAAGACTCTTACCTCGAGGCTGTGGCATACACCAACATCGTAAGGGATCCCCTTGTGCGTGGATGGGTGAAGATGGAGGACTGCGGTTTCATTAAAGTGCCTGAATACAATATCTATGTGCCCAATCCTAAGGACCCAAGGAGCGCGTATTACAATCAGGGTGGCTACTATGTGGGTGTCACCGACTTCTTCAGCTCCACCAAGGGACGTGGCTGGACTCGCGCCTTCAAGAACGAGACCAACGCCAAGACCAAGCTCTACGGCGTGCAGCTGATTGGCGTGTTCAAGGATCTTAACAAAGCCATCAACCTCAATGTGAACGCTGCGCTCACATACACGATGGGTAGGGAAAACCTTTCCAACAACGACGCTCTTGACGAGCAGTTCATTGAGGTGGAGTACATCAGGGGTACGCCCAAATATTCGGCACAGGTATCAGTGGAAAGCTACTTGGGAAAGAAGAAGCTCTTCCACATACGTTTTGACAATATGTATTGCTCCAAATTTGCGAGGATGTACTACCAGGCCACCGACAATCCATACTTCTGGTCGCCGAGCTATTACACCCTCGACTGCACTGTGACGGGCAAAATCGGCAAAAACTTGACCTTAGTCTTGAAATTGTCCAATATCACCAACACCCTCTATGCAGGAATTGACGTGAAGGCGATGGACGTGGATTTGCCGTACAATCCGCAGCAGCTCAGGACATTCAGCTTTGGTGCGACATACGATTTTTAAAGAATTTGAGAAATTTTAGCCAAGTGGCATTTTTTTGGAACTCAATTTGTACAAGTAAAAAACAAGGAATAATTAATTTGATGAGAACTTTGGTAACATATTACAGAATGGCATTGCTCGCAGTGGCGTTGCTCGCGATACCCGTGATGGCTGAGGCTCAGACGGGGGCGGTGGCGGCGCGTGAGCGCGACAGCCTTATCAATCTCATCTCTCGCGAGACGTCAGAAAGTAGGCTCGCCGTGCTCAATTATCAGCTCGCTGAGAAGTACGGCAGTCTCGGACAGTATCCAAAGCTGATGGAGGCGGTTGATAAGTCCATTATGTTTTCCAACAATTGCAAGGACTACACAACGCTCTACAAGGCCAACATGCTTGCGGGAGAGTGTTATGTGATGGCTGACGACGCCGTTAATGCAATCCAAAGATACCTCTCCGCCCGTGACGCGCTCGAAAGGAAATTCAAAGAAGAGAACAAGGCATACCGACAGAAGCAAGCGGATGACGGCGTTGCCGATGCTGACATCCAGAATCTTGTGCAGTCGGATTCCGAGAGAGAGACCATCGCCGACATCACTGCCAAGATTGGTATGGTTTACTTCAATAGAAAGCACTACATCCACTCCATCGACGATTTTAGCGACGCGCTCATCACATACGAATCTATAAAGGGTGCTGAAGAAAAAGCCGTCAATATGAAGCGACACCTCGCCATATCATATTATATGCGCAAAGACTATGAAAGCTCGCTTGAACTTTATGAGGATCTTCTCGAAGTGTACCGCAACCGTGGCGACTGGGAAAAGACAAGGATGGTATATCAGAGGCTCAATGACATCTCCATTGCGAAAGAAGACTACGACAAAGCTCTCGAATACAATAGGGCGTTGTACAACGATTGCATCGCACACAACAACGTGCGCGAATCGCTCAACGCGCTCAACAACGTAGCGTACGCATACGTCTGCCTTGGCGAAAACGAGAAGGCTATCAAGTATTACCAGCAGCTCCTCGACACCGACCCAAAAGTATTTGGTGACGAGCGTTTTATGGCTGGCAACTACACCAACCTTGGACTCTGCTACCAAAACATCGGCGATGTGGACAATGCAATCACATGTCTCAAAAAAGCCGCCGACCTCCGCAAAAAGTACTCACAGTGGCGCGAGTGTTCTATTGTGGAAAACATCATCGCCCGCATCTACCTGCTGAATAAAAAAGACTTGCACAATGCCGCAGAGAAAGCCGACGATGCAGTAAAACTCGCAGAGACATCGGGTGACACCGAGGCTATGAAAGCGGCATACCAGACTTACAATGATGTGCTCAGGGAGAAGGGCAACTATGAAGATGCATTGACATATTATCAAAAATTCCTTTCCATCAGAGATTCGGTAGAGACCAACAATGTGCTCAAAGAAAAGAGTATGTCGGACGACCTCAAGCAGCTCACCGACGCCGCCGCAAGATACGAGCAGGGCATCAGCGAACAGGCCAACAAGGATCTTGAATTGGAAAACTACCGTATCTTGGCGGCTGCACGCGAGCAGGAGCTTGATAATATTAAGAAGCTGAATGAAATGGAGCGTGCGCGTATCGAAGAAGAGGCTCGCCGTCGTGATATAGATTATAAAAATCAGCTTCAAATGATGGAGCTCGAGAGACAAAAGAATGAGCAGGCGGCAGAACTTGCTAAGAAAGAGGCTGCCCTCGCGAAAGAAGAAGCTGACAAGAAGGCTCAACAAATAGAAAACGAACGTCTTAAGAGTGAACAGAGAGAGCAGGAACAGAAACTCTTGCAGCAGCAGTCTGATGCCAAGATTATGAAGTTGGGTCTTGCTCTTGCATTGTTTGCTGTCTTGGGCGCGCTTGCCTTCATCATCTTGGTAAGGAAGAAAAACAGCCGACTCAAGGCTCAGCAGGCAGAAATTGCGGCTCAGAACGAGACCCTCCAGATGAAGAACGATGAAATCATCTCCATCAACCAGGAAATCACAAAGCAGAAGGCTGTCATCGAGGAGGCCAACAAGTCGATGACCGACAGTATAGTGTATGCAAAGCGCATACAGACCGCCGTGGCTCCAAATCCGGAGTTCTTGTCGAAGTTCCATTTCGACTACTTCATGTTTTTCCGTCCGAGGGACATCGTCAGCGGCGACTATTACTGGTTCTACGCCGACAAGCAGGATCACCTCTTCATCGTGGCCGCCGACTGTACGGGTCACGGCGTACCGGGTGCGTTCATGAGCATGCTCGGTGTATCGCTCTTCAATAAGGTTGTGGTGGAGCGTCAGATAATACAGCCAAACCTCATCCTCAACGAGATGCGTAAGGAGGTGAAGCTCGCCTTGCACCAGGATTCCATCAACTCCTCGCAGAAGGACGGTATGGACCTCTCGCTCGTGCGCATCGACCTCGATACGATGATGATGCACTTCGCCGCCGCCAACAACACCGGCTACCTCATCCAGCACTACGACGAATCGCAGCGCGAGGAGATTAGCAAAGACCTTGCAAAACCCGAACATCTCCGCGAACTTGGCAACGGTCAGCTCATGAAGCTCACCCTCATGCCGGCAGACCCGATGCCTATCGGTGTATATCTCCGCGAAAAGGAGAGCTTCACCATGACATCGTACCAGCTCCGTCCGGGCGACACGTTCTACCTCTCCTCTGATGGATACATTGACCAGTTTGGCGGCAAGTTTGGTCGCAAGTTCTTGTCGCGCAATTTCGTCAAGCTCCTCATGGACATCAACGACAAGCCAATGGCAGAGCAGGAGAAGACAGTAATCGAAACCCACGACAATTGGCGCGGTCTCGAATACGATCAGCTCGACGACATCATTGTGATTGGCGTAAGGGTCTGATATAAATAGGCATTGCAAACATTCATCGGAAATAATTTCTTAAAAAAATGGCTTTTGAGATAGAAAGGAAATTCCTTGTAAAAGGAGAGTTCAAGCACCTTGCGCTAAGTAGCAACTACATAGTGCAGGGTTACTTGTTTGCCGACAAAAGCAAGTCGATACGGGTGCGTCTCCGTGGCGACAAGGGCTACATCACCATCAAATCGACCATCGACAATTCCACCATCACCCGCAACGAGTGGGAGTACGAGATACCTGCGCCACAGGTCAACGAGATGCTGCGTATCTGTGGGTCTGGCATCATCGAAAAGACTCGCTACATCGTACAGTACAAAAACCTGCTGGTGGAGGTTGATGAGTTTTACGGCGACAACGAGGGTCTCGTCATAGCCGAGATAGAGCTCGCCTACGAGCACCAGATATTTGAAAAGCCCGACTTCCTTGGCGACGATGTCACCGACGACCCGCGCTACCTCAATTCGGAGCTGTCGAAGCATCCGTACTGCGAGTGGAAGGACACAGTCAAATGATGTCCATTGGTGCAGAAATAATGTCTGTTAGGATTTTTTTGCATTATTTTTGCAGCAATTTTTCAAAAAAAGTTTCGTTATAGCAACAATTAGTTATATATTTGCCATCGGATAATGGCTGGGGCGAGCCTCTGTCATTGTTATGCGCAAAACATTGAAAAACATTTAGATATGAAAACTATAGGGAAAGCATTTACCGCCTTGGCAGTGGCGGCGTTGCTGGTAGCGGGGTGCAGCAGTGCTCCACAGACCGGCACACAGGCCAAGCAGGATCTCCGCGACAGCGCGAAGGTCAAGGCGTCGGCATACGAGGGTGCGATGATATACTATTCGCTTCCTTCGCCGCTCGAAGTGGCGTACATTGTGGAAAATTCGGGCATCAGCTATGAGCCAAACGTGCTCCACAAGACCGAGCTTGGTGTCAGGTACTCCACCACAAAGTCGCAGGCCATCAACCTCGGCATCTACGGATCCGACCTCAGCTACTCCATCCTGTTCAATCAGCAGCAGGTTGCGCTCAAGTATCTCGACTGCATCAAGGAATTGAGCTCGGGACTCGACGTATCCGACACCACATCGGTGAAGAAGCTCCGCGAGATGGAGGACAATATCCATGACAAAGAAAAGTTAAAAAAGATAGTTGCCCAGACTTTTTTCCATTCGGATGCGTTACTTAAAGAAAACAGCCGTCGTCCCACCGCCATTATGATAGTGGCTGGCATGTGGATAGAGAGCCTGTATATCGCCACGGAATTGTCGGGCGGCGACCCAACTACTAATCCGTCGCTCACACGCTGCATAGTGGAGCAGGGCTTGGTGTTCGACGACCTTTTGGGCATGCTTTCCTCGGTGTCGGGCAATGATGACATCGCCTACATCAAGAGCAAGATAGAGGTCATCGGCAAGGATTATGACAACATCAAGAGCGCGCTCGGCGGTTCGTTTGTGTTCACAAGCGAGAATGTCACCGTGGATGCTGCGGCTTACAAGCGCATCTGCGACGACATCAAGGCAGTCAGGACGGAGTTCACACAGCTGTTTTAGCCAACAAATTTGTAACAACATAGCAACAGTTAAGATATGAAGAAAGTATTATTATTCTCTCTGGTGATATGGCTTGCGGGGCTTGGCGGAGCCAAGGCGCAATGCCGCGAGTACATCGAGGCCATAGCAGAGTCGGAGCTCGAGCCATACGTGCTTGACGGCAATTTTGAGAGTCCAATATTGTCGGAAGGCGAATCGGTGGAGTTTTACAGGACGTTTATGTCGGGTCTCAATTACAAGATTGATGTCTGCGGTATGGAAATGTTTTTCAAGGAGATAACGATTTCGGAAGTGGAGAAGAAGGACAATGGCAAGCGCACTGTGAAAAATGTGCTGTTCAAAAACTTCGGCAAAAACACCGAGGATCAGATTATCACCACCTCCACCGGCGAATCGTTGCCGCTCAATGGTCTGACCTTCTACGAGTTTACCCCCGACCATACGATGGAGCTGCTCATCAAGGTGAAGATAGTGCCCTTTGAGGGCGGCGGCGGCCTCAAGCTCGAAGGATGTCTCGGCATACTCGTTGGATTCTCCAATTAAGGGAGTGCTGTGCGTCTTTTGCGCAACAAATCGATAATATCAACAATCAAATAAATAAAGACAATTTATTAACCCAAAAATGAAATTCAAAGGAAAATTCGATGCAGATTGCTTCGATGGTTCTGTAGCCGGCTCTCGCAGCAATGCTATGAGCTGTGCAGGCAAAAGGAAAAGCCGTGTGGAAGAAGACTTGGCTTTAGACGACGATTATTTGGACGGCGGCGATGGCGGCGATGACCTCGACGACCTCGACACCGATTCGCTTCTCGATCAGTTTGACGACGACATCGAAGGCGTGGACTTGTCGGACCTCGACCTCGAAGACTTTGCCGACGAGTTTGGCGACGATGACCTCGACGACCTCGACGACGACTATGACGACGACGATTCGCCGCGTGGCAAGCGACGCCGCGATGACGACGACGATGATGACATCGATGACGACGACATCGACGACAGCGCGTTTTACAACGACGAGTTTAAGGATTTTGACAATTATACCACCATCTCAGACTTTGACGACGACCTCGATTCGTACATCCAGAATGAGGACGGCGGTTTCTATGACGATTACGACAGCAGGTATTAAAAACCTGCCGTCATCTCGCCAAATTTATTCGATGTGTTTCCAATATGACTGCGGGTCGGCTATGAGCTTCAACGCTGCTTGGTAGTCGTTGTCGTAGTCATTGAGGATTTGACGGTATTCGTTGTTACCGTATAATACAAGGGCTATGCATGCCTTGATTTCTATCTTGAGGCGGTAGTCCTTGTTTGTTTCTTGATAGGGTTCCT
>JAFXMJ010000006.1 GCA_017530465.1 Bacteroidales bacterium | reverse complement strand
GGTCGAGTATGAGTTCGGTTTCGCGATAACCCAATTGAGTCTCAACAGCGATTTGCACGCTCTCTTTTATTTCTGTTTTCTGTTTGTCGGTGAGCTTTTGTTCGGTTTTTTGCTCGGTTTTCGTTATTATCTGTTCGGCGATGGTTTTCACCTTCTGTTCCTGAGCCGCTTTAATTTCTTTTTTCTGTTCTGAGGTCGGCAGCTGTGTTGTGTCGCCAAAATCTATTGAGCCTTGCGCCGTAACAATTGGCTTTTTGATTTCGGATTCCCAAATGTTCTGCGTTACTTTGTTCAAATCCTCAGTTTTCTTAAGGTCGGCAACTTGTACATCGGTTTCGTCTTCGGTATTTTGAGTTACAATGTTGCCAATTTCGGTGGCAAGGGTGGTTGCAATCGCCTTATTTTTGATAGCAATATTTAGTTTGGTCTTATTTGTCTTTGGCTTGTTTGGCGAATCAACGCCAATGCTTGCGCCTATCTCGTTGCTCTTATATGTGGTGTATAGATAGCCACGACGGAGCATAATGCTGTCTTTTAGTTCGTTGCCGTTGATTGGCATACGCTTTATCCGTCCCAAGGTCTGAGTATGGAAAACAGGCGATTTAATCTCGCGAAACATTACGAGCACTTGGGCTCGGGGACAATCCCAACCTGTGCCGGCGGCATATTTGAAAATCAGGAAGTCTATCGGGCTGTCGTTGTCGGAGATGCGCCATTCGGGTTTGAGCGGCTTGTCGGCAAGCCAAGTGGCAATACGATTGTCGGCAATTCCATAGTTTTGACGCAAGACGCGGCGGGTAAAGGCTTCCTTGCTTTCTGCGCCGTCGGATGTAGTGCCGTCAGTAATTTTGCCTTCGTCGTTGGGCAACTGAATGAGTACCAAAGGATTGATTTCATAACCGAGCCTTCGCCATTCGTTTTTTCAAGTCGTCGCGCTTTTGTTTGGCAAGGGCAAGCATGGTGTTGTCGATGTCGCCTCCCTCAAAACGGCTGAGGTCTTCGGCAGTTTGCCCTACAATCTCCTCTTTGATTAGTCCGGCGGCTACAACGTCGGCTTCATCAACGGCAACAATCGCAGCCTTATGGTAGAAACATTCGGCTAAAAAAGCGTTTTCGGCTGTTTTGTCTTTGAACGGAGTTGCCGACACTTTGAGAATGAGTTTTGGGTCAACATAGTCGATGATTTCTTGCGAAAGTTCGGTGCCTACGTTGCTGTGGCTTTCGTCTATCACCATGATTATCTTGCGCCCCGCATTGTGAGTGTTTTTCATCAGTTCTTCAAAGTAAAATCCTGATTCTTTGTGCATTGCTTCGTTTGTGGGAAGGCGGAGCAAGAGGCGGTCTTTGCCGCGTTTTTGTGAAATTTTCTGCCAGTTGACAAACAGGATTTCATTTTGGCGGAGCGTATCGGCGCAGTCGTCAAAAGTACTTAGCGTATTGCGGAGATTAGGGGCAAAATATTTGAAAAACTTGTCCTTGCTCTGCATTGCGAGTTCGTTGTTGAGCGTTATCCAAAAAAATGCTACATCGCCAAGGTCAACATCTTCGGGCGACGGATCTTGCAGAGAGTCGATAAAAGCGCAGGTCATCAGGGTTTTGCCGCTGCCTGTTGGCGAATGTAGAATAATCTGCGGACGACCTTCTGCCGACCAAAGTTGGTTGGTAGCTTCGCGAAGTTGTGCGATGGCTTTATATTGAAAATCAATCGGTTTTATGTTCATTTTGCTAAGCGTTCAGTTGTTTGTAGATTTCGATTATAGGCTGCGGAATGGCGTGCAGGGTTATGCGGCGAAGGCTTACGAACTCGTTTTCAAACTGTTGCACGTTGCCAAGGCAATAGATGTACGCCTCTATTTTTATAAGGCGGCTACTATCGCGGAGCGATTCTAATTTTTCGGTAAATTCTGACATATCGCCGAGGTTGCCGCTGAAATATACCGCCGTGTAACGTGTGCCGTCTTGAAAAATTTGGTAGGCGTTGTTAGCCTCAATTTCTTCCAAAGTGTTTTCCGCAATTGCGATAAGGCAGCCAGCCTTGTGAGCAAGAGCCACTTTGTCTTCGTCGGTGGCTGTGGCGGCGTCGTGGTTTCCTACAAATGCCGTACGGTAATATTTCAGTGAGTTGCCAAGACCTTCAACTTTTTCGCCTTTGGCATTGGTGTAGCCTTGCATTACACGCTTGTTGCGTTCGTATGTAACTGATTCACAAATATTCTAGTCGCCCTCTTTTTGCTGAACCAAAATGCACTGACGTTTGCCGCCGTCCTCTGCGTTGAGTTTCATCGTGGCGTGAAGTGTTGTGCCTGAACCAGCGAAGAAGTCGAGGATGATGGAAGATTTGTTGATGTGCATATTAATCAAATATTGCAACAACGAAGGAGGTTTAGTGTAATTAAATGCAAGATTATTAAATATTTGATTAATAACATCAAAGCCTTCTTCATTTGTACCAACACAACATTCCTCTTTTGTTATTAAATTTGATGGAGTTTTTGTCGTTTTTTCAGCCCGTTGAAAACGAATTGCTAATTTTAGAGTTTTAATGATAAAATACATTCCATTTAATATTTCATCATTAACTGTTTTTTGCCCCCATTTGAAATTGCCC
>JAFXMJ010000064.1 GCA_017530465.1 Bacteroidales bacterium | reverse complement strand
GTCAACGCTCATATCCATAAGTGCGGGCAGCGACGATCCTTCGATGGTTTTGCCGCCGATTTTTTTTGTGCGCCGGATTCTGAACGCCTCTTTGCCATAACGCGAGCCACGGCAGTCGGGACACGGAATGTCAACATCGGGCAAAAACTGAACGTCGAGACTTATCGAGCCTGTGCCGTCGCAAGTAGGACAGCGCAGATTGCCAGTGTTGTACGAAAAATCGCCCGCCTTCCAGCCGCCCGCCTTTGCCGCCGCCGATTTGGCATAAATTTTACGCAGTTCGTCGTGAATGTTGGCGTAAGTGGCTACAGTAGAGCGTATGTTGATGCCAATCGGCGTTGCGTCGATGAGTTTGACGTGCGCAATGCCGTCGGCGTTGATTTCCAAAACGTGGGCGGGGATTTTTTTGCCGTTGAGCCGAGCCTCCAACGCCGGAATCAGACTTTCGAGAATCATTGTGGTTTTGCCGCTGCCCGATACGCCCGTTACCACCGTGAGCCGTCCTTTTGGGATTTTTACTTCTAATGGCTTAACGGTATGAATTTCAGATGTTTTCATCGAAATAACGCCCTCGGCAAATAGGTCGTTGTCGGTGATTGGGCTTGCGGATTGAGCAATGGAGGGTTGGTTGGTCAGGAATTTTCCTATGCGGCTTTGATTGTTGTTAACAATCTCTTTTACAGTGCCTTGGGCGATGATGTTGCCGCCCTTTGCGCCCGCCTCGGGACCGAGTTCGATTATGTAGTCGGAGTGGGAGAGTACCTGCGTGTCGTGGTCCACGAGCACAACGCTGTTGCCGTCTGCCACGAGGTCGTCCATTACGCCGATAAGTCCCTCAAGATTAGACGGATGCAGACCAATTGACGGTTCGTCCAACACATAGAGAACTCCCGTTGTGCGGTTGCGGACGGCGCGGGCAAGTTGCATACGCTGCCTCTCGCCGGTGGAAAGTGTGGACGACGCGCGGTCTATCGAAATGTACGAAAGTCCAAGGTCAACAAGCCTTTTGGCGGTGTCGTTGAACGATTCGCAAATCCTCAGTGCCATGTCGCGCATCTCTTCGGGCAAAGAATCCGGCACACGGTTTACCCATTCGATGAGTTCCGAAAGCGTCATCGTGCAAACCTCGTCGAGCGAAAGACCCATGATTTTTGGCGCGCGAGCCTCGTCAGAAAGCCTTGTGCCGTGGCAGCACGGACAAGTGCCCTCGTGGAGAAATTTCTCGACACGTTTCATGCCTTTTTCGTCCTTCACCTTCGAGAGTGCGTTTTCTACGGTATAGACGGCGTTAAAAAATGTAAAGTCCATTTCACCTGCCACATTTGTGGTTTTTGCCTTGTAAAAAATGCGTTTTTTCTCGGCGGGTCCGTGAAAAACGATGTCTTTCTCCTTGTCTGTCAGGTCTTTGAATGGAATGTCGGTCCTTACGCCCATCGCCCTGCAAACGTCGGTCATCAGGCTCCACATCAGGCTGTTCCACGGAGCAACTGCGCCTTGGTCGATGGTGAGGTTTTCGTCGGGAACGAGAGTGCTTTCGTCAACGGTGCGCACCACGCCAGTGCCGTCGCATTTTTTGCACGCTCCGCCCGAATTGAACGCCAAATCCTCCGCCCCGGGCCCGTAAAAATGCGCTCCACATTCGGGACATACAATTTCTTGTTCGGCGGCCACAGCGAGCGACGGCGGCGCATAGTGTCCGTTTGGGCAGCGGTGGCTTGCCAATCGCGAAAACATGAGCCTCAGGCTGTTGAGCAATTCTGTTGACGTGCCAAAGGTGCTGCGGATGCCCGGCACTCCGGGGCGTTGGTGAAGCGCAAGACTTGCCGGCACATACCTCACGTCATCCACTTGAGCGCGGCTCGCCTCGGTCATTCGGCGGCGGGTGTAGGTGGATAGCGATTCTAAGTAGCGGCGGCTGCCTTCTGAATAAAGCACACCGAGGGCGAGCGACGATTTGCCGCTGCCCGACACTCCCGCAATGCCAACTATCTGATGCAGAGGAATGTCAACGTCTATATTCTTGAGATTGTGGGCTTTAGCACCACGGATTTCTATATGTGTGGGTTGTTGCATGGCTAATTTATAAAATATGATGAACGTGGATGAGCATAAACAATGTAGTTGTTAATTCTTCCTTCTCCGAGGCACAAACTTCCTTTCGCTTTGCGGTTCATACGATTTCAAGCCCTCGTCGCCTGTAAAAATCTCTGTTGCAAAACCAGATTGGAAATAGTATTCTGCAACATCTACAATGGATGCGTCGCCAATTGATTGTCCTGAAATTACTGTTTCACGCCACTTTTCTGCAAGACTTTTGAGTTTTTCTGGTTTCCAAAGATTGCTCTGCGCAGAAAAAGCCGCCCAAGGACTTTTCTCGTCGGCAGCGTCAATCAAGATTTGCGCAAAACTATCTCCCAAAACTTTTTTATCGCCTTTTTTGACGTGGGCAATGTGGTTGCCGGTTTCGATTATTGAGGCTATCGGAAGCACAAAAGTTGTCCCTGACTTCTTTTCTGCCTCTATTTTGGCATTTACCATTTCAAATGTAATTGGCTGATCTTTTGTGCCACAGGTCTCTTTGCCGGGGACTTTGAGCCAAACACAAAGGATGCTCGTATCTATAATCAGAACCTTCTTCATAGTTTGTCCTCCGTCATTATGCCGCCAATGGTGGACGATGCCATCAGTTTGGCGAGATTGTCCTTCTCTTCCAAAAGTTCGATAACGCTGTTGCCCTCGCTGTCGCGCTTCACATAACTAATGAAAGGTATCATATCATTGCCTAACTCATTAATCAACACAGGATTGTGAGTGGTGCAAAGAATATCCACGCTGCGTTTTTGCGACAATTCTTTCATCACTTTTACCAACTCTTTGGCGCGTGAAGGATGCAGACCGTTGTCGATTTCCTCGATAACCAACAGACTGTGCGGTTTGGCGGTGAGAAGCGCAAGCACAATAGCCGCAAAACGTAATGTGCCGTCGCTCATTCCGCGTGCGTCGATAGGCTTGTCGGGATTCCATTCCTCATAACAGTAAAGCATTGCATCACTGTTGTTGAGGCCTACGGTAACGGACTGAATTTTACGGATGTCCTTTTCGGGCAGTGGACTGACATATCGTGTAAGTTCGGCTTCGAGTTTTTCTTTTTCATCTTTTGGCAACGAGGCAATAACGCCCGCGATGTTGCTGCCATCGGGTTTCAATTCGCTCGAAACCGGTGAAT
>JAFXMJ010000063.1 GCA_017530465.1 Bacteroidales bacterium | reverse complement strand
CGTCCAAATTTATGAAAAATTTTTATCAAAATAACAATTGAAGTAAAAAATATTCAAAAATTTTTTGTCCGTTGCTCCTATTATAATAACTTTGCACCATAAACTAAATATTTAGGCAACCACAATGAACGAAAACATATTGGCACTCAGCCCCACCCTGCTGTGGAAAAACTTCCGCGTACTGACCCTCATCCCCCGCCACTCCAAGCACGAGGAGAGGGTGACTAAGTTTTTGCTTGAATTTGGCAAGCAACACGCCGACGAGGCGTTCCAAGACAAGGCTGGCAACGTGATTTGGCGCAAAAAGGCGACCAAGGGTATGGAAAACCGTCAATCAATCCTTCTGCAAGCGCACTGCGACATGGTGCCGCAAAAACGCAGCGACAAGACCCACGACTTCCTCACCGACCCCATCACCACCATCGTGGAAGACGGCTATGTAAAGGCGGACGGCACCACACTCGGCGGCGACGACGGCATTGGCGTGGCTGCCATTATGGCTGTTTTTGAAGATAATACCTTGCAGCACTGCCCATTGGAGGCGTTAATCACCGTCGATGAAGAGACAGGTCTCACCGGCGCAGACAAGTTGGCAAAAGACGCGCTCCACAGCAAAATCCTCATCAACCTCGACAGCGAAGAGGAAGGCATATTCTATATAGGATGTGCTGGCGGTGTCAATGTACATATTACCAAGCAATTAGAATTTGAAAATATTAACGCTGACGATTATCAGCCGTTCAAAATCCTCGTTGGAGGCTTGCTCGGCGGACATTCGGGCGGCGACATCCACAAAAACCGTCCCAACGCCGCCAAACTCCTGTTCCGCTTCTTGAACGGCATCTTGGGCAAAGTGGATTGCAGGCTTTCGGGCGCAGACAGCGGCGATATGCACAACGCAATTCCACGCGAGGCAAGGGCTTTCGTATTCGTCAACAAGTCAGACGTCAAAAAATTCAAGACGGAAATCACCAAGTTCCAAAAAATCCTCGCATCAGAGTGCCAAAAATCTGACCCCGACGGCAAAATCTCAGCCGAACCACTCGACACACTGATGCCGATGGTATTGAAGGCGGATTCGTTGCGGGCTGTCAACTTCATTATCAACAGCCTCGTATCGGGTGTATTTGCAATGAGTGCCGACGTCCCGGGACTTGTGGAAACCTCCAACAACCTCTCCATCATGCGAATCAGCGGCGGCACATTGAGGATACAATGCCTTCTGCGCAGTTCGGTGCAATCGCAAAGCGACTACCTCAAAGACCTAATCCGTCTGCAAGCCGAATTTGCCGGCGCGAAATGCGAATTTGAAGGCGAATACCCGGGATGGAAGCCCAATACCAACAGCCCAATCCTCGACCTCACCAAACACATTTATAAAAAATTGTTTGGCGCAGAGCCAGTAGTGACAGCCATTCACGCGGGTCTGGAATGTGGATTGATACTCGGCAAATACCCGGAGATGGACATGATTTCGCTGGGACCGACAATGTACGGAGTACACACGCCCGACGAAAAAATCGAAATTGCATCCACGGAACGCTTTATGCAGCTGCTCCGTCAGATACTCGAAACTGGCATAAAATAACGGCGCGATTTTTGCTAACAGAAATATAAAAAACGTTAAAAAACGACGCACAATGCAAACGACACAGAATGTCAACATATAACATGAAAATCATGAAAAAAACAATCACCGCAATAGCAGCAGCAATGATGCTTGCCACCACAGCAGGCGCACAGGAACAGCAGCAGGATACGTCCCGCAACACAGCACACTACATAACGCTCGACTTCGGCGGCGGATACCAAAACCTCGTGTATTCGCTCGGCGACAAGGGCAAGCGCGAACCAGGAATGGGCATTATGGGACGCATCGGATACCGTTACTTCTTCTCCAAAAACTGGGGCGCGGGCATCAACGTTGTATATAAGCAATCGCTGACTCACGCCAAAATCAACTACGAATCTGAACCCGAGACCCGCGTTGACGACACCAAGGATCAGGAGGAGTATGATTTTGTAATCGAATACAACAACCTCAAAGAAAAGCAGAAACAGACCTCAATCGCCATCCCGCTCGGCATCTACTTCCAGGGCAACATCACCCAGAAATGGAAGGCTGGCTTTGGCGCAGGAATCTCGTTGCAGTTTGTCAACGACGACACATTCGAGATAGACGGCGGCGACATTTCCGCATACGCCTACTACCACAAGGACAATATCAAAGTCACCAAGATGCCCAACCACAACCTGCCCGCGCCCAAAAGCGATTTCACTTGCAGTTACGACTACAAGACGGCATTTGGTGTATTTGCCGAAATCAACTTTATGTACGCCCTTGCACGTTGGGTGGACCTCGACCTGAGCATCTACGGCGGCTACGGACTCTCAAAATCCACCAAAAGCAGCAACCACGCCGTATATGAATACAATACCGAAGCCGACAATCATTATTACGGCGCACTCAATTCCAACTTCACCAAAGGCAGCAACCCGCTCGCAATCGGCATAATGGCTGGTTTCCGCTTCAAACTCGGCAAAAACCCCGTCGTAGAGAAGAAACCCGCCGATGAGGAAGTTAAACAAGTGGTTGTAGTTGAAAATACAAAGCCCGAGGAACAAAAGAAGGAGGAGCCCAAGCAGCCCGAAGTGAAGCCCGAAGACAATCAGGTGGCAGACAACCAGCCCGAAAAGCAGCAGCCTGCTGACGGTCAGGTAGTCAATATCACCGACATCGTAACCACCAACCCCAGCAATCAGCCCGCTGACAACAACCAAAACGTTAAGCCTGCTGACAATCAGAATGTAAAACCCGTTGAGCCTAAGAAGAACGAAAACAAGGTTTACACCGAGAAGGGCAAGGAGGTATATATTAATGGCAAAAAATATGTCGTAGTTGATACAATTAGGATGATAATCAACTTTGACCTCGGCGAATCGGGCAACCCCGACATCACCGTTGTCGACCAGACTCTCGACGATGTTGCCAAGTATTTGAAGGAGCATCCCGATTACAAACTTAGCATCGTTGGTCACACTTGCGACCTCGGTCCCGACGCCACCAATCAACGCATCGGCCTCGCCCGCGCCAACACTGTTAAGCAGGAGTTCATCAAGCGTGGCATCCCGTCGTCAAGGCTTTTGACATCAACGAAGGCCGCCACACAGCCCCTCGTACCCAACACAAGCGACCAAATCCGCAGCCGCAACCGCCGCGTGGAATTGGAGTACGTGAAATAATTGACACATATTAAAAATAATGAAAAAATATTTATTCCTTATCCTGACATTCCTCTGCGCCGCCACAT
>JAFXMJ010000577.1 GCA_017530465.1 Bacteroidales bacterium | reverse complement strand
GTTTTTGGAGGTCGGGATAGTCTTTCGTAACCGTCTCCGCCTTCTTCCTCAGCACCGAAGTGCCTATGATGCTTATCGGTAATATCATTTTATATAGTTTTGTTTTAATACATTCCTCTCTCCTCCATCCAGCCCTGCAAAATGAGTGCCGCAGCCAATTTGTCAGTATTTCCCTTCTCCTGACGCTTCTTTTTCTTCACTCCCGCTGACAACATGACATTCATTGCGTCACGTGAGGTGTATTGCTCGTCATAAAAATCGAGCGGAATGTCGGGAAACACCTTTTTAAGATTGTCGGTGAAAAGCAAGATTTGCTTTACGATGGGGTTTTCGTGCCCTTCGGGGTTCACGGGATAGCCCACGACGATTTGGTCAACCTTGTTTTTTGGAATGTAATCCTTTAAATAAGGTGTCAGCACCGTGGTCTGCACGGTCTCCAACGGCGACACTATAATCCTGCTCGGATCCGTCACCGCAAGACCCGTCCTCACACCGCCATAATCTATCGCAAGTATCCTGCCCATTGGTTGTTGTTTTTATATTCGACAAAGGTATAATAAAATTTGGTTTTTGACAAATTTTTTTGCTGCCGACAGCCATAAGAAAAAATTTTTCACTTTTTTTTGTCAACATACAATACTTTTGTTTATATTTGTGGAAAATTTTAAGTAGAAAACTTAATAAATAGCATTAAAATGAGTAAAGTAACAGTAGTAGGAGCAGGCAACGTAGGTGCTACGTGCGCTAACGTGCTTGCATTTAACGAAGTAGCCGACGAGGTTGTAATGCTCGACATCAAGGAAGGCATCTCGGAAGGCAAGGCAATGGACATGATGCAGACCGCTCAGCTTTTGGGCTTCGACACCCGTCTCACCGGCTGCACCAACGATTATTCGCAGACTGCAAATTCTGACGTAGTAGTAATCACGTCCGGCATCCCCCGCAAGCCCGGCATGACTCGCGAGGAACTTCTCGGCGTCAACGCTGGCATCGTTAAGAGCGTTGCAGAGCAAATCCTCAAATACTCCCCGAACGCCATCATCGTTTGTATCTCCAACCCGATGGATACGATGACATACCTGACGCTCAAAGCTCTCGGCCTCCCCAAAAACCGCGTTATCGGTATGGGCGGCGCATTGGATAGCTCGAGGTTCAAGTATTTCCTCTCTCAGGCTCTCGGCTGCAATGCCAACGAGGTAGAAGGCTTTGTAATCGGCGGTCACGGCGACACCACAATGATTCCTATGGCACGCTTCGCCACATACAAGGGCATGCCCGTAAGCAACTTCCTCTCCGCTGAAAAAATCGACGAGGTTGTTAAATCGACTATGGTGGGCGGTGCAACCCTCACCAAGTTCCTCGGCACATCTGCTTGGTACGCACCGGGCGCAGCTGGAGCATTCGTTGTAGAGAGCATCATCCACGACCAGAAGAAGATGATTCCCTGCTCTGTATTGCTCGAAGGCGAGTACGGCGAGAAGGATCTCTGCATCGGCGTTCCCGTTATCCTCGGTAAGAACGGCATCGAGAAGATTGTTGAGCTCGACCTCAATGAAGACGAGAAGGCCAAATTCGCTGCAAGCGCACAGTCGGTACGCGGCAACGTTGAGGCACTCAAATCGCTCAACCTCGTGTAATTCGCGATAATATCAGAAAATAATTAAAAATGGACGTACACCAATGTGTGTGCGTCCATTTTTTTTGTGTCAATGTACACGGAGCGTACACAAGGTACGCCCCTACATTATTCTTTCACTAACAACAATTCCACCCTGCGGTTCAATGCCCTGCCCTTGTCGGTGTCGTTGGGTGCCATTGGCGTGGACATGCCGAAACCCTTGAAACTCAGGCGGCTTTTGCTGACGCCATTCTTAACAAGGTGGTCGTAAACTGCGCGGCAACGGCGTTGGCTGAGTGCCATATTGGCTTCTACGTTGCCGATGCCGTCGGTGTGACCGAGCAACTCAACATTATATTGCGGATATTCGTTGAGGAATATGGCAATACGGCTCAGATAACCCTGGATGTGGGCGGAGAGCTTGGACGAATTGAAATCGAAATTGATGTCCTCCAATTCTATCGCGCCGCCGTGCTTTTTTGCTGTGGTCTCGTCACCGGTGGATTTCTTCTTGAAATAGTCGATATATTCAATTTCGTTGGACGGTTTTTTGCGCCATTCTTCATAGACCATTGTATTTTTGCCGCCAAACCTCACCGTGTCGGTGATTGTGGTATTGCCAGTCTTACCAAAAGGCACTGTGGTCTCCACAATCTGTGGTCCTGTCTTGGGCAAAACTACAGGGTCGGGGCGGTTGTCGGACGAAAGTTCAGCACAATAGATGTCCCAGCCGCCAATGCCGCTCAACATCTTGGCGGAGAAATAGATACGCTGTCCGTCGGCACTTACGACGTACGCCACTTCGTCGCTCTCGGTATTGAGGGGATAGCCCATGTTTTTGGGCTTAGTAAATTGTCCGTTGTCGTCTATGCGGGAGTGGAAGATGTCGAATCCGCCCACGCCGCCGTGACCATTGGACGAGAAATAAAGCGTCTTGCCGTCGCAGTGCATATAGGGCGTCTTTTCGTCAAACTCGGTGTTGATGGTTGGGCCGAGGTTGATGGGTGCGCTCCACGCCATATCGGCAGTCTTGCGCTCCACTTTGTAAAGGTCGTAGCCACCGTAGCCACCCGGACGGTTGGAGGCAAAGTAAAGGACGTTGCCAGTGGGGTCTATTGACGGCTGACCATCAAAAAACTCCGTATTGACTGTGTTGGAGAGCTTGACGAGCGGCTGCCATTCGCCGTTTTCGTTACGGCTGAAATGTATGTCGCAGTTGTCGCCCTGACATATCGTGATGTAGAGGATGCGGTTGTCAATGGAGAGCGACGCGCCGCCCTGAAGGTCGCCCATATTGAAGGGTGGCCCCATCTTGATGCCTGGGTAGAACACCTCGCCCTCTTCGTCAATCTTTTCGAGTGTGCTCATCATAAGCTCCTCGATGGCAGTGCCGTTGCGCCTGCCTTGACGCCGAGTGTAGAGCAATATCGTGCCGTCGTGCGAAATCAACGGCAAAAATTCGTCGTCTTTGGTGGAGACGTTCCTTAGCATCTTGGAATCAAACTTGATGGGGTTTGCCATTATCTCGTTGTAATCGTCAATCATTGAAAGGCGTTTTTTGGCGAGGGCAATGCACGAGCCGGCGGGATTGTCGGTGTTCAAGAAG
The DNA here is from genome assembly GCA_017530465.1 of Bacteroidales bacterium. GTDB lineage: Bacteria > Bacteroidota > Bacteroidia > Bacteroidales > UBA3824 > UBA3824. The sequence continues at coordinate 4,204 of JAFXMJ010000577.1, read as the reverse complement.
TTGGTGAGCAACGTCTTGGAGAGGTCGTACTTGCGCGAGAGGTAATAACATTCGCCTATCAAAAATGTTGCGCGGCTGCTGTCGTAGCTGCTGCATGTATTGAAACTCTGTTGGAGATATTTTTCCGCGCTCTTGGCGTATGCCAATGCCTCTTTCTGTTCAAACCTTATCTGCGCGTCCTTCATCCTGTCGAGGTAATAACCACCAAGGGCGAGTGTAGCCTGATAATAGTCAGGGGCGACGTTGACAAGAGCCGTCAGTGACTTGACTGCGGTTTCCTTGTCGGTCTCCATCTGCTCGCAAGCCTCTGCATAGCGTTTCTGCAAATCCTTTGACTTGATGGTGGGACAATTGGTCTGTGCTGTCATCACCGACGGAATGACCGCAAGTGCTAATATGGCAACAATTCTTTTCATAATTATTGTAACAATTCAGGTTTTGCAATTTTATTTTATGCTTTCCGCCTTCTTGTTGGCTTCGGCGGTGATTTTGTCAGCTTCCTTTTGTGCGGTGGCAACGAGGGCATCGCCTTTTTTCTCAGCCTCGGTCACCATAGCGTCAGCCTTGGCATTGGCGGCGGCGAGGGTCTTGTCTGCCTCTTTGGTGGCTTTCTTTACCGATTCGTCAGCGGCCTTCTTGGCTGCTGTCTTGGCTACGGGGTTGTTGGCCTTGGCAACGAGCTTGTCGGCCTCGTCCTGCGCCTTCTTGACAGCAGCGTCGCGTACTTTCTGTGCTTCAGCCTTCGACTTTTCGGCGGCGGCGCGAGCTTCCTTGACCAATTTATCTTTCTGCGCCTTAGCGTCGGCAACGAGTTTGTCAGCCTTTGCCTTGGCGTCGGCGATTATCTTCTTCGCCTCGTCCGACATTTTTTCCTTCACTTCGGCTACTTTTTCGTCCACAACTTGCTTCAATGCGTCGGTGGCTGAGGTGCTAAATCCTGTCAACTTTGGGTCTGTGACTGTGCCGCCTATCTTTGCCAATACATTGATGGTGCTTGCAGCCTCGCCACCTACCACCTTGCCAAGCAGGCTGTTGGCAATTGTACCTGCAACTGGTATGCCAACGCTCATATCAAGTGATTGGTCGAGACCGAGTTTGCCAAAGAATTTTCCTTCTACGTCGCTAATCTTGAACTCTGTGGTGTCCACGTCCACCGTACCATCCACAATCTTGAAACCGAGGTCGAGGCTTTTCATTGTCGGGTTGGTGAGTTTGGAATTGTTGGACGCCTTGCCAATCAATTGGAACACCTTGGAATCCCTGATGCTTATCTCCTTGGTAATCAGACGACCACGACCATTGACGGTATTGTAAATCGGATTGAGGTATGCATCCATGTCGCTCTTGAAATCAAGCTTTGCCGAGAGTGTGCCGTGCGTGGATTTTGCAATTGGCGCAAGGCGTTCCACAGTGTTGAATGTATTGGCGGCAGACTGGATGTCGATGTTGTTGAGGTCGAGCTGGAAATCCACTTTGGGACGGTTGGCGTTTGCACCGTCGTAGAGACCGCTGCAAAGCGTATTGCCGCCAAGCATGTCAAACTTTAAGTTTTGGAGCGAGGCGACGCCGTTTTTGAGTCCTACGCGACCGGCGAGGTTGTCAATGACGAGCGAATCGTACAGGATTTTGCTGATGGAAGTATTGAGGGCAAAATCGATGTTGGTAGGCACTTCGGGAGCTTGTGTGGCTGCATCTGTCTGGTCGGATGACGGCGCAGCGGCTGCATCGGGCTGTGAATGGTCATACGAGTATATGTCATTGACATCCAACAGGTTGCTCTTGAAATTGAAAGCCGCCTTCAATGTGCTGTCGGCAAAGACGTATTGGAAAATATTGTCAATCTTGCCGTCCAAGTGCATATCCGACTTGCCGAGATTCATATCCATGTATTCGAGGTTGCCCGCCTGCGGAGATATTATAAGGTGTGCCTTGTGGATGTCCACGGGCGGCAAGTCGGTCATTACTGTGCGGAAGTTGGCAAGGGTGATGTCACCCTCGGCCGCAAACTTGTCGTAACGTTCCTCCTCGATGTCGGAGAGGTTGCCCTTGAAAGAAATTCCAGCCTTGACAAGTCCCGCAATGGTCATGTCGTCCAATGGCACTACGTCTTTGACGATGGCGAGGTCGAGATTGGCGTCCACATTACCATCGAGAGCAATGTCTTTTGCAGAGGTCTGCACAATTATTTTGGCATCCACGGGATTGTCGCCCATCTCGAGGTGGAATTTTTTGACGTTGATGTTGATGCTGTCGAGATTGCCATTAGGACACTTGATGTGGGCGTCGATGTTGATATTTTCGGCGGATTTGGGCAGGTCGGGATATTGGAACCTTGCATTATCAACTATGAAATCCACCCAAAATCTCGGGAACGACACGGCATTGAAGTCGCCCTGCGCCCCGCCATCAAAACTAAACTTGCCCGCCGTCTTCACGCCCTCCAAATCCTTGGCGTACTCCGCCGGTATCATGCTCAAGACGCTTAGGAAATCGGTGTTTTTAGCTCCAAACTTCAAGTCCATCCTTACGTTGGTGTCGGGCACGGCAATCCAGCCGTCAAGCTCAAGACCAAGCTCGTTGATGCGGAAAAGGTTTTCCTTGAAGGTGAATTTCATCTTCTGCATATCGGCGTCGAGATCTGACTTGAGGCTCACAACTGCGTCATTGATGTAGATGATGGGTCCCATACGCACATTGAGCCTTGCGATGTCCATCAACGCCGAGAGTATTGTCTCCTTGTCGCTGAGGTCGCCGCGAAGGTCAAAATTCAGGTGGTCGATGAGCGCATGCACATCCGTGACCGAATCGGTGTAGGTGACGTGCAGATTGTTGACTTTCAATTTCTTGAGTGCCAACGCAAAATTGGTGACTACGGAATCCTCCTCCGTGGCTTCCTCCTGCGCCTCATCGTCGTCAGGCATGGAGATGTCGTAATTGGGTCTGCCCTGCTTGGTGACTATGACATTGACCTTGGGATTGTTGAGCTCCACCGATTTCACCTTGATTTTGCCGCCAAAGAGCGACATCACGTTCATCGTCAGCTCAAAGTTGTCAAACGCCGCCAGCGTGTCGCCCTTGAACTCCTTGCGACCCACTACCGAAACGTCGTCCAATACGACCGTCGCGCCGGGAAAATTGGAAATCAAACTGAGATCGAGATTGCCGATATTGATGTCGGCGTCCACATAATGCCCTGCCACGTCGGTGACTGCCTTCAAGACCTTGTCTTTGAAGAATATAGGTATGACTATCAGCAATATAAGTATTGCCAATAATGTAAATCCGATAATCTTGACTATCTTTTTCATAATATTATTTGATTATAAATCGAGAGCGAAATTAAGAAAAAATTTCGTATTGTTAAAAAAATTGGTGTTTTATTTGTAATTTTGTAACGGAAAATTACACCAATTTGAAATGTCAGAACTATTGTTAAGCACGGCATATCTGCCCAATATGCAGTATATCAGGGCGATAGCCGAACATAAGGCGGCTATGGTGGAGCAATGGGAATCGTTTCCCAAGCAGACCTACCGCAACCGCTGCGAGATAGCCACGCCAGGCGGCAGGATGACCCTCACGGTGCCTGTGGTGAAGGCGTGCAGCAAGCAGCTCACACGCGACGTCAAGATAAGCTACGCCGTGCCGTGGCAGTCAAAACACTGGCACGCAATAGCCTCTGCATACGGTTCGTCGCCGTTTTTTATGTATTTCAGGGACGAAATAGAGCCGTTTTTCAGGCGGAGGACGGAGTATCTGATTGACTTCAATAGCCAACTCACCGAAACCCTCCTCTCGATACTCGGCATTAGGGCGGAGATAAGGCGCACCGACGACTACATCCGCACTGGCGCCCCGCAATACATCGACCTCAGGAACGTCATTCACCCAAAAGTGGCGCAGCTTCAGGGGAAGGATTATTACGATGCGACGCCTTACCCGCAGGTCTTTGATTCGAGGATGCCATTCGAGCCAAACCTGAGCGTGATTGATGCAATTTTTAATTGCGGAAGACTTGAGAGCTGAAAGATTAAAGTTGAAAGTTGAGAGATAAAAGAGTAAAGTAGAGAAAATGTACAAACTGAAATTTTACATACCTTTGATAATTGCGGTGCCCTTACGTGTGGCCACCATCACCACTTCATCGCCGTCTTTGAGGTGGCTATTCTGCATGTAACCCAAGCCGTTATTCGGCTGCAGCGTG
>JAFXMJ010000576.1 GCA_017530465.1 Bacteroidales bacterium | reverse complement strand
GGGTTCCTCCTTTACGTTTTGCAGTTTGTAATTCTCGTCCTTTGTGTATCTGTGGAATGCATCCACCATTATATCTGACACTTTAAAAGACTTGTAAAATTTATTGAATCCTCCGTACGTGGTAAGAAGCCTGTCGCGGTGTGTATTGACGTATTCGTATGCGTAATTTTCCACGTTGAATGCATAGATGCTGTCGAGCACATGCTTGGGCACGTTGGTGGAATCTTCCGGCACGAATATGTCGGGGATTACACCCATCCCGCCGTAAACAGTGCGGTGTTTCATCACTGTCTTGAACATCGGCTTGCCGGCTGTGGATATGCTGTCGCGGAAGAGGTGCTCCTTGTGGCATTTGCGGGTGATGGTCTCGTTGTAATAGCTGTCGAAATTGCCTCTTACGTATGGTTTTTGGATGCAGCGTCCCGAGGGCGAACAAATCCTGCCATTTGAGATGCTCAGTTTGGAGCCGTCTGGGAGCCATACAATCTGTTGTGTGAGGGCCTTGCCGTAGCTGCGGCGTCCTATGACCACGCCACGGTCGTTGTCCTGCACGGAGCTTGCCACCACTTCGCTCGCCGACGCGCTGTTTTCGTTGATGAGGATGTAGATGCGGCTGTGTTTGAGCAGTCCATTATGGTCGGCAAATTCCGCCTTGGATTCGTCGTTGGCGGTGTATGTGGTGAATATCGTGCCGTTTTCCGGGATGATGTGGTTGCATATCTGCACGCATGGCTGGAGCGTGCCGCCAGGATTGTCACGCAGGTCGATGATGACGTTGCGGAGCTTCTTGTGGCTTACAGACGCGAGTGCTTTGTCAAATTCGTCGCCGGTGTATTTGTTGAATACGCTTATCTTGATGTAGGTGGTGCTGTCGTTTGGCGAGTATTGCGCGTCGATGGTAGTACGAGGCAATTTGCTTTTGGGTATTATGTATTTTTTTGTACCTTTGCCGCGTATCACGCTGATTATTAGTGAGTCGCTGCGCGATTCTATGATATCTACTATCTCCTTGCCGGAGAGTACGCGGTGTGTTACTGGCTGGCCGTTGATGCTGTCTATCTGCATGCCGACCCGTATTCCAGCCTTGCGAGCTGGACTTTTGGGTTTCACGGCGGTTACGGTGAGCGTGTCGGAAAAATAGCGGCATTCTGCGCCTATGCCTATTTTTTCGGGGCTTTGCGACCGCTGCTCCTCTTCCGCCTCGGCGGGCGTCTTGTAGCTTGTGTGCGGGTCGAGCTGTTTGAGCATCATTTTGATGGCGTTGTCTATAAGACGATCCTGGTTGATGGTGTCCGGGTATGTCTCTTTGACAATCCTGACTACTTCATCAAATTTGTCGAGACTGTTGGTCGTGTTGCTCTGAGCTTTTGAGCCTGTGGTCGCAAGCAGCATTGCAGCTGCTATGAGTATTAGTTTTATTTTCATTTACTGAATTTTTTCGCCTCCTTTGCTATTTCGGCTAGGGCGATGCCTGCCTTTTGTGGGATGTAGATGTCGGTAATTTCGTATGTGTATGATGATTCCGACGGGTTGATTTCGATGATTGTGGCGCCGCACCGCTTGGCGAGTGTCGGGATGTAGCACGCCGGCATCACTTCGCCCGTGGTGCCTACTACAAGCACGAGGTCGGTTTTTTGCGCGAGTTCCATCGATTCGGTGTAGGCGTTGTGTGGTATGCCTTCTTCAAAGAAGATGAAGTCGGGTTTTAATACCGCGCCGCACGAGCATCTCGGCGGTATATTGTCGAGGCTGACTGTCTCGGCGGGGTAGGTCTTGTGGCATTTTTCGCAAATCATCCTGCCGATAGTGCCGTGGTATTCTATTACGTGCGTGCTGCCCGCCTTCTGGTGGAGATTGTCGATGTTCATTGTGATGATTGCCTTCATCATACCCATCTTTTCGAGGTCGGCGAGGGCAAAGTGTGCGGGATTGGGGTCGGCTTCGCCCCAATGGTCGTAGAATATCTCCTTGATGATAGCCCACGATTTTTCGGGCTGGCGGTGGAAGTTGCTGAGGGTCAGGAAGTCGGGGTCGTACTTGTTCCAGAGTCCGCCCTGTCCCCTGAATGGCGGGATGCCGCTCTCCACGCTGATGCCTGCGCCCGTGAAGGCTATCGGGTATTTCGCCTTGCTGATAAGCTCGGCGACCTGTGTGTAGTTCATATCCTTTTTCATAGTGTATATCGTTTTGATAATTATCTATTAATCAATCCCAGTATCGCCGTGTAGAGCTTGCTCCTTGTGAACGGCTTTTGGATGAAATAATCGCATCCGGCTTCTTCCGCCTGGCTCTTAAATTCGTCATAATCAAATGATGTGACGGCTATTATTGGCGTTGAGAGGTCGAATTTCCTGATTTCGATGGTGGCGGCGAGTCCGTCCATGCCCGGCATCTTGATGTCCATCAGCACGATGTCGTACCAGTCGTTTTGGAGAGCTTTTACGGCTTCCTTTCCGTTGTACACGTGAGTGAAGTGGTGCGATTTGAGTATCGTTTTCAGCAGGGTGAAGTTGGTGTCGCTGTCCTCCGCCGCGAGGATTTTGAGCGGTTTTTCGAGCTGCTTGTCCACGATGAGGGTTTCGGGGTTCATTAACTCCTCCGTGCGGTCGTATTCAGCGAGGTCGGTGCCGTCGGGTGTTGTGACCGTGCAGGGCAGCTCCACGATAAAACGGCTTCCGGCTTCGGGGCGCGATACTATCTGGATGTTGCCGCCCGCCTTGTCCACAAGTATCTTTACGAGCGCAAGTCCGATGCCCGTGCCTTCGGCAAAGCTGCCGAGTTTTTCAAATTTGTCGAAAATCTTGGGTATGTTGTTTTGCTGGATGCTGATGCCTGTGTCGGTGACGTACAGCTTGATGCCGGTCTTGGTGGCAAAAAATCCTGTCGTTATCAGTCCGCTGCGTGTAAACTTGATGGCATTGTCGAGCAGGACGTAGATAATCTGTTCTATCTTCTCTTGGTCAAAATTGATGGTGCAGGCGTATGGCACGTTACATTCGAGCCTGGTCTCTGCCGACATCTTGGACGTGTAGCGTTCTTTGATTTTATGGAACAGCTCCTGCATGTCGATTTCCGTGTGGTTGAACTCAATAATGCCTGAGTCCACTTTTGCAAAATCAATTATGAGCGTGAGCAGCCGGAGCAGCTTGTCGGTATTTTCGGTGACGTAGTGGAGGTATTCCTTCACGTGGTCTATGGAGTCCGATTGTCTAATCAGGCTCGAAAAACCTTCAATTGCATTGAGCGGTGTGCGTATTTCGTGGCTGATGTTGGCGAGGAACGCGCTCTTGAGCTTGTCGGACACTTCCGCCTGCTCTTTGGCTTTTTGGAGTTCGATGGCTTGCCGGTTGAGCAGTTTGTTTTGTTGTCGGGTTTTGCGGGTCATACCCACCGCATATACCAGCATCATCAGCATTGCCGTAGAAATAATGCCGATGATCCAGAGAAAACGCTTATATCGCCGCACCTTTTCGCTCTCGGTGTCCACTATTTTGTAGTCATACGGCAATAGCTTCTTGGGGTTGAGCTTCATTTTGCGGAAGTTGCCCATATTGACATTCAGCATGTTGGGCGTCTCCATAATGAGAGGTTCTTTGATATCGTGTTCGATGTTGTAGTAAATCCTTGAGAGGAAATTGTCGAGCAGAGTATTGAACTCGGGCAGTATTCCTGCTATGGCGATGTCGCGCATGCCTATGCCTGTGAGTGTGAATATTGGCAGGTCGGGGCGCGATTCCACGAGTTCCGAGAGTGTCTTTGCTGTGAAAAAAGTGCCTTTGGAGTCCACCCTCCATGTGCCGAGCAGCAGGGCGGTGTTTGGCGGCAGCTGTGTAATTGCCTTTTGTATGTCCTGTACGGCCATCTTGCGTCCGTCGATGTGGATGGTATTGAGGTCTCCAAATTCTTTGTGCATCACCTTGCGGAAGTTTGCGTGTATCGATACGCCGCCGTATGTATTGTCGGTGAGCAGTGCGATGTTCTGTGTCTTTGGGTACATTTGTCGGATGAGCTTTACATTGGCGGCAATGTCAAAATTGTAGAAAAACGCGCCGCCGTACCCTATCTCCTCAATCTTCTGCTTGTTGCTGATGCTCATTGGCTCCCAGTCGGCGGGGTTTTGGAGAGTGTCGGGGATTTCAAGTCCCATTACGCTTATGTTGGTGCCAAAAAACGGGATGTTGGGACGCTTGTCGCCAAGTCCGATGTAAGTGGTCCACGCCTCCTGTCCTATGATGATGGCAGCCTTGAGGTACTTTGTGTTTTGGCGGCGGAGTATTGTGAGGAGGTCGTCGTGTCAGTTGTTGCAGTCGTCGAGGGAGATGATGCCGAGGCTCTCTATCTTGACTTCGAGGGGGAAAATGGCGTCGTAATTGGCGGTTTCAAACTGCTCTATGAACTCCGAAACCTGTTTGGAGTCGTGGGCGTATGAAGTGATGAGCAGGATGTAGTCTTTTTCATCGATTGAGTGCTGTCGCTTAGTGTATTGCGCGTATGCAGCCCCGCCGTCCACCGTCAATAGGAGAGCAGACAGTATCGTCAGGATTGCCAGCAATATGTGTTGTTGCGGTCTCATAGACTACATAATATTTCGTCAAGGTGCAAATTTAGTAAATTTTTTCGTAGCCAAATATTCTTTTTTAGAATTTTTTTGCAGAAAATTGTGCATATTTTATGCAATTGTTATTGATTTTTTCCCAAAAAATTATCAATTAGCAGACTTAATTGGACAATAATAATCGATAACAATAAAAATGGGTCTTTTTAGAAAGAAAGGAAATTGGTTTGTGCCTAAGGGTCAGCCGCTTACGGAGATGGACAAGAAGATTCTCTATTGGCAGGACAAGGGCAAACTCGTGCCGAGGCGCGGTCTGATACTCACGCCGGGGCAGATAGAAGGTGTGCGCAGGAGCGGCGTCATCAATACCGCGCTCCTCGACCTCGTGGCTGAAAACATCCACGCCGGTATGACCACCAACGAAATCGACAAACTCGTACACGAATACACTATTTCGCACGGCGCAACGCCCGCAACGCTTGGTTTTGAGGGCTTTCCTAAGAGTTGCTGCGTCTCCATCAACGAGGAGGTGTGTCACGGCATACCGAGCGATGACGTGGTGCTCGAAGAGGGTGACATCGTCAATGTGGACGTCACCACAATCCTCGACGGCTATTACGCCGACGCTTCGCGTATGTACATCATCGGCAAGACTACTCCCGCCAAGGAACGCCTTGTGCGCGTAGCCAAGGAGTGCCTCGAAGTGGGCATCGCCGCCTGCAAGCCTTATTGTTTTGTGGGCGACATCGGCAACGCCATCCAAGAGCACGCTCACAAAAACGGTTATACCGTGGTGCGCGACCTCTGCGGACACGGCGTGGGTCTCAAATTCCACGAGGAGCCGGAGGTGGAGCATTTTGGCAAGAAAGGCACGGGAATGTTGCTTGTGCCGGGTATGGTGTTCACCATCGAGCCTATGATTAATATGGGCAAGTGGCAGGTGTTCATCGACGAGGAAAACAATTGGACGGTGGTTACCGAGGACGAAAAACCATCCGCACAGTGGGAGCACACCTTGGTGATGACCGAAACCGGCGTCGAAATCCTCACTCACTAAAACGATAATTTATGCCGCCTTACGGCGGCTTTTTGGATTTCTTTAAACGTCAATTACAGAAAATTTTTCGTCAATTAACGTCAATTTTTTTTCAACGCGAATTAAAACGAATTTGAACGAATTTGAGAGAAATTGATGGTAATTGACGTTTTAATTGACGGTAATTTTTGTTTAAAAAAAACGAGCCGCCGCAAGGCGGCGTTACGATAATTCACGTTTATGGCGGAGGATTTGAAACAGGCGGCGGCGAAAGGGCTGTTTTGGGGCGGCGTGAGCAACGGTTTGCAACAGTTGCTCAACCTCGCCTTTGGAATATTCCTTTGCCGTATATTGTCGGAGGACGATTACGGAATGGTGGGAATGCTCGCGATATTTGCCGCCATAGCCAACGCCATCCAAGAATCCGGTTTCCGCTCCGCCATCACCAACCGCAAAAGCATCACCCACGCCGACTACAATTCTGTGTTTTGGGTGAGCCTTGGACTTGGTGTTGTACTTTACATAATATTGTTTCTCTCTGTACCGCTGATAGCCGATTTTTTCCACACGCCGGAGTTGGTGCCGCTGGGAAGGTTTCTGTTTCTTGGTTTTTTGATTTCGTCAACGGGAACTGCGCACAATGCCTATCTGTTTAAAAATCTGAAAGTTAAGGAGATGTCCAAGGCAACGCTCCTTGCAACACTCGTCAGTGGGGGAGTGGCTCTCGTGATGGCTCTCAACGGTATGGCGTATTGGGGCATTGCGACGCAAAATGTGGTTTATATCACGGTTTCCACGTTGATGTTTTGGCGGTATTCGGATTTTAAGCCCAATTTTCAGTTCTCGTTGCAGCCTGTCAAGGAGATGTTGCCGTTTAGTAGCAAACTATTGATTACCACCATTTTCCACCTCTTGAACGAAAACTTTTTCACGACATTGTTGGGGCATTTTTTCACGAAAAAAGATGTCGGATATTATTACAACGGTTACAAGTGGACCAACACCGGCACGCAGACCATTTCGCTCGCCATCGAGAACGTGATGCAGCCGGTGATGTCGAAAGCGGGCGACGGCGACAGGCTGAGAGTTTTCTGCAAATTGTTGGAGGTAACGGCTTTTATATCAATGCCTTGTATGATTGGACTTGCATTGATTGCGCCCGAATTTATCTCCATCACCATCGGCGAAAAGTGGCTTCCGAGCGCGGAGATTATGATGGTTTTGTGCGTTTGGGGCGCGTTTTTCCCGATTTGTCAAGTCTATCAAAAACAACTACTTAGCGCGGGCAAGTCGGGCGAGATGATGTTTTGCGTGATTTCGCGTTGCGCGGTGCAGATTGCAGTCGTGGCGTTGACTTTCAAGTATGGAATTTTCACGATGGTGGCGTCAGGCACGGCGGCAAATGTGCTGTCGATTTTGGTGGTTCATTGTTTTGTGAGGCGCATCAACGGCGTGTCGCTGTGGATGTTTTTACGTGCAGTTTTCCCGTTTGTAATTGTTGCTGCGCTGTCGGTTACAGCGGGATATTTTGCGGCTTGTTGGCTTGACGGCGAGTGGGCGAGGGTAGCGGTCAAGATTGCTGTGACGGGTGCGGTGTATTTGGGCGTGCTGTGGGCTTTGGGGGCGACGGTGCTGAAAGAGGC
>JAFXMJ010000575.1 GCA_017530465.1 Bacteroidales bacterium | reverse complement strand
GAGAGGAGTCTTTTGAGCGATTTGTCTTTCTGCATGTCGGTGGAGCATTTGTGGATGTGCCTTACCGCCTGCTCCACTGTGAGCCGCGAGGTGCTCGCGAGAAAATAGCCGTTGGTGTATGCTGTGAAGAATATTGAGTCTCCGTTGATCTTCGGTTCGTAAATCTTATAAATGTTTGTCTTGTCGTATGTGCGCTTATGCAATGCCAGCCCGATGCTGTGTATGTACTTGTCGATGAAGCTCATCAGCGTGTTGTAGTCTTGTACTACAAGTTGCACGCCAAATAGTGCGCTCGTCTTGTTGGTGCCGTCCTTGTGAAAGGACACCATCGCGCTTTTGCCTTGCAGCAGTGAGCGTATCGAGCTATTTTTTTGGGAGATTGTGTCTAACGTATTGATGGCTTTGGCGGCGTTTCCTAATCTCGGAAGCCTGCTGAGCTGCGCCCATATCTGCGAATTGTCGGAGAGGGCGTTGCACAGTGCGCACAAGTCCGACGCCTTTACGATGACTCCGGCGTCATTGGGCACTGCGAGGAGTATGCCATAATCCACTTCAGCCTCGTCGTTGCACGAGCCCGTCAATACTATCAGTATCAATATCAGTATCCTTGTAACCTTGATCATATTATTTTGCACGTACTTATGCACGTCTTCCAAGTTGCAAAAATACAAATTTTGGTGGATATAATTAAAGAGGGGAGTAAAAATGATGAAAAATTTACATGCCGATTTCCCTCACCTCGTCGCGGCTGAGCTGGTATGTCCTGAGGTCGAAATCCTTGATTATCGCAAAGAGATGCTCGAAGAATGCCGACTGGATTTTCTCGAAGTTTGCCCATTCTGTGATTTTGGTGAAGCAATATACCTCCAACGGTACGCCTGTTGCTGTCGATTGCATCTGGCGCACCATCAAGTGTCCGTTTTCAACAAAAGTGCCTTCCTTGACTACGATGCGCTTGGGCTGCATAAAGGTCTTGGCGCGGTCGTTGATGTAGGTGGTGTTTTTGACCATCCTGATGGGGTAGTAGGTCTTCTTGTCCTTCTTGTCAACAATGAGCGACTGCTTGCAATCCTTGACGAATTTTTCGAAATCCTTGATGATGGTCTTGCCCTTGTATTCCATAAGGTACTGCGCGGTGTTTTCACCGTGGAGTTTGATGAAATCTTCCCTGTCGTCGATGATGTAGATTTCGCGTGTGTTGCCTTTGTCGTCGGTGATGACGGTTGGCTTGTACTTCTTGAATATCTGGTAGTTGGCCTTGATGTAAAACTCTATGTATTTCCTGAACAATTCGAGGTTGGTGATTTCGCGCTTGTCGAAGTTGAGGAGGTTGTCGGTAGGGTCGGCGGCGGTCTTCATGCGCTCGTCGATGTATTTGGTGAGGAGCGGATTTTTCTTCAGGCGGTCGAGCAATTCGGGGGAGGCGATGGAGATAGTGTTGGCGTCAATCATAATTGTGCGCTTCAGGCGTCGAGCCTCCATTTCCTGCATATTGCTCCAGTTGATGAACGATTCCATCATCAGGTTTGCTGTGGGCACAGTGACCACCGAATTGTCGAAGTTCCTGACTTTGACGGTGTTGAGCGTGATTTCCACAACGTTGCCTTCGATGTTGCGCCCCGCCATGGTAATCCAGTCGTTCATCTTCACCATATCGAGCGAGGTCAGCTGGATGCTCGCCACAAAACCCGAAATAGAGTCCTTGAATACCAACATCAAGATAGCCGAGATACCGGCAAGTCCGCCAAATAGGGAGAGCGGATTTTGACCTATCAAGACGGAGATGATACCAAAGCCGCCAAAGAGACCGATGATTATCTTTGCCACCTGTACGTAGCCACGGATGTTGGTCTTGCGCTGTTTTTGGGCGAGGATGTCGGCAATGATGTCGTGTGCGGCGTCAATTGCGCGGAAGAGTATGATTATCAATGAGAAAACATTCCACGAAAAACACCATGTGCGTATGCGCTCCACCCATTCGGGGTCGCTCACGGCAAATTGTATCAGGTAATAGATATATGCCGCCGGGAATATCTGGCTGAGTGGCTCCACCACTTTGTGATTGACAAGCTGGTCGTCGTACTTGTTTTCTGTCTTGAACACAATCATATGTACAAGCCTGATTATTATCACTTTGGCAATATACCAACTCAACGCGGCGATGCAGGCGATGAAAATAAAGTTGATGATATTCTTGAAGATGACTGCGTTGTTATAGGACCACCCCCAGTCTGTGGCTGTGGATACAAGGTAGTCCGACAAGTCGCGGAATATATCTATAAGGAAATCTGTCATAATGCTTTGCTTAATTATTTGACCGCAAAGTTAACGTTTTGATTTTTGATTTCAAAAAAAAGTTTGTTACTTTGCGCAAAATTTTCAAGAAATGTTTAAGATAGGAAACATAGAGATACCGCATTACCCGCTGATACTCGCCCCGATGGAGGACGTTACCGACGTATCGTTCCGCTACATCTGCAAGCAGTACGGCGCGGATTTGATGTACACGGAGTTTATTGCGAGCGAGGCTCTTATACGCAATATCGACAAGACTGTCAAGAAGATGCACATCGAGGACTACGAGCGTCCCGTGGGCATTCAGATTTATGGACACGACCCCGACCACATGGTGGAGGCGGCGCGTATGGCGGCGGAGATGAAGCCCGACATTATCGACATCAATTGTGGCTGCCCCGTCAAAAAAATAGCAACTCGCGGCGACGGTGCAGGCCTCTTGCAAACGCCCGACCTTATGGTGGAGATTGCCCGCCGCGTGGTGCAGGCTGTCCCCGAAATCCCCGTAACCGTGAAAACCCGCCTTGGCTGGGACGACAATTCCAAAATCATCGTTCCCCTCGCCGAGCGTCTGCAAGATACAGGCATCCAGGCTCTTGCCATACACGGTCGCACAAGGATGCAACTGTACAAAGGCGAGGCAGAT
>JAFXMJ010000574.1 GCA_017530465.1 Bacteroidales bacterium | reverse complement strand
TCACGTTGCCAAGGAAATAACGCTGAAGACCGCAAAACCATACTTGCGAGTTACAGGCAGCCGCGACCATTACCGTTTTTCATATTCCGAAGACGGCAAAAACTTCACCGAAATTGGCGTTTCCGACACCAAATACCTCAGTAGCGAGACGGCTGGCGGCTTCACCGGCATAATACTCGGATTGTATTGCCAATCGGCATCAGAATCGTCCAAACCCCAAGCCGAGTTCTATTCGTTCAACTACCACGGGACCAAATAATCAATAGTTTTTTCATATTGTTTCAACAACAATAAAGCACGTAAAACCTCAGCTGTTTTACGTGCTTTTTTTGATGTTAATAGTCCACAATTAAAATTAACTCAAGTTTCGTTTCCTTACTTTTTGAACTGCCATGTGTCGAGTTGAATGTCGCCTTCGAGGACGATATACAGGGTGTGGACACCTTTGAGTTTGGAAGTTGCGGAAGAAATTGTCTGGTAGGTGCCGTTGTTGCTTGTTATGGTGGCTATCGTTGCGCCGTCTTGGCTGTCGAGACGGAATGTCGCGCTGCCGTTGCCTTTTACCTTGCAGGAGATTTGCTTGGGGTGGGCGGCAAACGAAACGTTGCGGACTTCTATTATGCCTTCCGAGGGCTTTGGAGCAATTTTGTTGGGCGTACCTACGGTGGCTACGGTATGCCCCGGCTCGGCTGTCGGAATGTAGCGCACTCCGAGCGTGGCGGCAGAAGTGGCGGCGTATTGCAGTTGGCACGCATCGAGGTTCTTGATTGCCGTAACGCCCTTCTGGGTGGGCTTGCACTCGTGGAGGACAACGTTTTTCTCGTCAACATCTATTTCGTCAACATAAATGCTGCGGAATCCGCCGTCGGAGCCGAGCGATTTTTCCAACAGCCCGGTATGGTAAAAGAGATACCATTTGCCTTGATACTTGTGCAGGTGGGTGTGGTTGTTGCCGTCGCCCATGCCATTGTCGCCCGGGTTCTTGAAATAGTTGCCGCCATAAGTCCATGACTGCGGGTTGAGAGGGTCGGTGCTTGTGAGGTAAACCATGCTGCAACGTGTCGGCTTTTCGCCGCCTAATGTCCACGGCTCGTGTTCCGACCAGTCGTCGTTGTAGGTATAGACATATCTGCCGTTGATAAAGTTGAGTTCGTTGGCCTCAAAATGGAACGGAGATGTAAGTTTCATAGGCGTAGTGGCGAAAGAATGGAGGTCTGTGTTCAACTTTGCGAGCCAGCCTTGCGAATTTCCGAAAGCCACCCAACCGTCGCCGTTGCTGTCTATTACTGCGCCCGGGTCGAAGATTGCGCCGCTATTTTTGACGGTCTCGTTGTTGCCGTCTATAAGGCTTGTTGAAAGCGGCGATGTCCACGGACCTACTGGCGATTTTGCCTGTATCACCCCCACGCCCCAGCCGCTGTTGGAAAAATAGAGGGAGAAGAGCGTGCTGCCGTCGGGCTGTGGCTTGCTGATAATGCTCGGAGCCCACGAGGCGATAATCCACGGTGCAATCTCGCCAACGGGGATTAATCCGTGGTAGGTCCAGTTTACCATGTCGTCGGTTGACATCATGGCGAGTGTGCGGATTTTTTCGTAACTGTTTTTCTCTGCCTCCTCATACTGCTGATGGTCGTTTGTGCCATAGACATACAGCCGTCCATTGTATTCCACAGCCGTCGGGTCGGCGCAATACAGGAAGTCGAGGACTGGGTTGGCGTTGTCGGTGCCGAGTTTTGGCGATTTTACAACAACGTTCTGTGCGTTGGTCGAAGCGGTAAATGTCAATGCTAATGCCGCCAATAAACTTGTGATACGTTTCATTTTGATTTATGTTTTTTTTATTGAGTTGATGATGACACAAATGTATTTTATAAATCACTAATGGCTGTCTTTGTCTGTAACCAATAACTATCCGTTTGTAACATCGAAATTTAATTATCTTATGTTACATTTCGATACATAAGCGTTACAAACCAATAGCGGCGGATTGAAAAAAATATATATTTTTGCACTAAAATAGTAAAATAAATTTTTTCCAGTATGATTAGACAAACAGCATTACTTATCCTCATGTTTTTGGCGACGGTTATTACATGCCAAGCCAACGACATCACCGTCAAGTCGCCCAACGGCGCGCTGTCGGTAACAATCAACAACAACGGCGGCAAAGCATCGTACAGCGTCGCCCTCAACGGCAAGACTGTCCTCAACCAATCCGCATTGGGACTCATGACAAGCCTTGGCGACCTCACGCAAGGTCTCACGCTCGCCGATTCGCGCACCTCAAAAGTGGAACTTCACTACGACATGAAGAAAACAAAAGCAAGCCACAGCGACTACTTCGCCAACGAACTCACCGCCGTTTTCAAAAACAATCAGAAACAAGTTCTTGAGGTAACATTCCGCGTGTCGGACAACGACGTGGCATTCCGCTACAACATCTCAATAGAACACCCAGACCGCGAGCCTGACCTTCAAAGGCTGCTGATACTCAGCGAGGCAAGCAGTTTCAATTTTCCCGACAACACCACCACATACCTCTGTCCGATGGCTGCGCCGGGAATACTTTGGGCTCATGCGCGTCCAAGTTACGAGGAGGTCTATACGCCCGACGC
>JAFXMJ010000062.1 GCA_017530465.1 Bacteroidales bacterium | reverse complement strand
GTGAACTTCGGGCTGTTCCTCGGCGGATTCCTCGTATGTCTGCGCGTCGGCAAGACATATCACCGAATCCACGATGAATTTCTTGTAAATCTCCTCGTATGCCATAAAATTGTCGATGACGCCCGAGGGGTCGGCGATGCCGGTGGTCTCGATTAAGAGGTTGTCAAACTGATACTTGGAGGTCAAAAGATTGTTGAGCGTGTTGGTGAGACCCTCGCTGAGGTTGCAACAAATGCAGCCGTTGGAGAGTTCGTACATACTCTCGATGTTGCCGACGATGAGTCCGCCGTCGATGCCAATCTCGCCAAATTCATTCTCGATTACCGCGAATTTCTTGGCGGAATACTTGGTTATGATGTTATTAAGAAGTGTAGTCTTGCCTGCACCCAAAAATCCCGTCAATATCGTAACGGGAATCTTACCGGTATTGTTCATAATTATTTTGCTTTATAAAACCGGCGCAAAGATAATAAATTTTCGTGGAATCACATATTTTTATTTTTATAGGTTATAATCCGTGGAAATCGCATAAATTTTTGTACATTTCCACGGGTTATACGGCATTTTT
Organism: Bacteroidales bacterium; assembly: GCA_017530465.1. Classification (GTDB taxonomy): domain Bacteria; phylum Bacteroidota; class Bacteroidia; order Bacteroidales; family UBA3824; genus UBA3824. The sequence continues at coordinate 2,104 of JAFXMJ010000062.1, read as the reverse complement.
GGCTTATAAGCCGTGGAAATCGCATATTTTTTGGCACATTTCCACTGGTTATACGGTTATTGTTGTAATAATCAACAACTAAACAAATCCTCCGCCGTAACCTGAGAATTTACAATGGACGAATACTTGTTTCGCTTTGTGCCATAGACAGTTATCATCGTAAGACGGACTGTTTTTTTAGTTCTTGTGGCAGCCTGGAAGGTGGTAATCTTGTTGCGGAGATTGTCGTAATAATCCTTGTCTATAACAAACTCATCACCATAAAACTTTATCTCACAGACGTTTATGATGCGATCGTCGCGGTCGATGAGAAGGTCAATCTGTGCGCCGTCATAAAATTCGGTTGGCCTTGTAAACCAAGAATTTTCGGCCGTACCAACGCCCGAAATGCCCAACTTTTGCTTGATTTGGTCGATGTGCCAAAAACACACCCTTTCAAACGCCAATCCGACCCAACTGCTTCGTACTGAATTGCTTGCAACTGAGGAATAGAAAGATTTGCTGCCCTTGGTGTTGCGCATTATGAAACGAAAATAAAACAATGTGTAATTGTCAATCAACTGATACATAACGCCTTTGGATTTTTTCTGAAACGAATTGTAACGCTTGATAAACGAACATTGCTCCAACTCTTCGAGTGCGCGGGCAAAAATCTGATTGTCAGACATTTTTGTGGCATCCAAAATTTCGCTGCGCGTCATTCCCGCCTTCTTTTCGCCGAGAGTCTTCACGATGTTGAAATGGGGTTCGGGATTTTTGAACAATGACGAATACAACGACTGAAATTCTGTACGCAACGGGCTCGACGCATCAAAAAACAGGTGGTCTATATTCTGACTTACAGATAGTTCTCTATTAAGAAAATTCCAATAGTACGGCACTCCGCCAAGAGCCATGTAGAGTTCCAAGATGTCGTAACGCGAAAATTCGAGGTTGGAAGCGTTGCAAAATTTTTCGCACTCATAGAGGTTGAATGGACGAAGATAAATCTGCTGCGTCAGGCGGTTGTGAAGTCCGCCATAATTTTTTATAAGTTTGCTAATAATCCAAGATGTCGCACTACCGCAAACTATAAGCACAATATCTTTCCTCGCCGATGCCCACGAGTTCCAAAAATGTTCCAACGCGCTGATAAAGTTGGATTTAGGAGTATCCATCCAAGATAATTCGTCGATAAAAACAATCTTCTTTTCCACAGACGAACTCTCCAAGAGTTTTTCTAAATTTCTGAAAGCCTCGCGCCAATTTTTGAGTTGACGGCAATTTTTGAGACCGTATTTTTTGAGCGACTCCTTAAACTCGTCCAACTGCTCCGGCATCGTGGAATTGGCAAGTCCGATGTGTTGGAATGTAAAGTTTTCTTTGAAAGTTTCGCGTATCAAATACGTCTTGCCAACTCTGCGCCGCCCGTACACCGCGCAAAATTGGGATTCATCCTTTTGTAGAAGAGCCAAAAGTTGCTTTTGTTCGTTTTCGCGTCCTATCAGCATAATCGATTGTTTATAATTATGCCGCAAATATACAAAAAAATCCGTATAACCAGTGGAAATCGCATATTTTTTGGCACATTTCCACTGGTTATACGGCATTTTTGGCTTATAAGCCGTGGAAAACGCATATATTTTTGCACATTTCCACGGATTATACGGTTATTTGTTTAACTAATATGTTTGAAAAACTCCATCACGTCGTCCCAGGTCTTGTATGGAGCCTCGCCAAATTGCAGGAACGCGCCCATAAAGTCCTCCGCGCCGTTGTAAGGGCGGTCGTCGATGAGGTAGTCGCCGTAATTGAGATTTTTATGATGCGAAATTATCAGACGGCGATAAGCCGCCACGCCGAGCCACTTCTGCACCCATTGCATCTTGTCGCTCCACGCCGTCGGATTGCTAAACGGCGCACTCGTCAGGATATAAGTGTCGTATTTCATCGACAATGTTCTGAACGCCTTCACCGCACTCGGCATCGGTTCCAACGCCGCAAAATATCCCGGAATGTCCCACGGATGACCTTCGTATTGCTGTACAGTCTGCGCGTCAAATTTCCTCACGCCCTTGGCAAAATCCACGAGAGTGCCGTCAAGGTCGAAGTAAACAATCGGACG
>JAFXMJ010000573.1 GCA_017530465.1 Bacteroidales bacterium | reverse complement strand
GCGCCTTCCTTCATGAAGCCTTCCACTATCTTTTCGGCGACACGGGGAACAGTGTTCACGCCGTTTGCCTTGATTTCGCAGAGGTTTTGTACGATGGTGCCGAGGTTTTGGGCATAATAGATGCCGATGCCAAGGTATTGGTATTGATATATGAAACAACGCTCATATACGTGGCACAACGGCAACACGCTAAGCACCTTATCGTTATGGTCGAGACCAAGAATTTCGCAGGATGCAATGGCGTTGCTTGTAAAATTCTTGTGAGTGAGCATCGCACCCTTGGAAATGCCTGTAGTGCCAGATGTGTAGATGATGGAGCAAACGTCGTCGGTATCCACAGCCGCCTTCGACATTTCGAGTATCTTGTGCAACTTGTCGGCGTTTTGCTTGCCGAGTTCGAGCACCGCGTTCCAGCTTTCTACGCCCTCAATGTCGTTGAATGAGAATATGCGTTCAAGCGACTTGATATTGTCTTTTACCGCACTCACGCGGCGATAGGCTATGGCGTCGGAGATAAAAGCAAACTTTACTTCGCTGTGATTGAGTATGAAGTCGTAGTCGTTGCTACTAATTGTCGGATATACAGGTACATGCACTGCACCAGTCATAGCAATCGCCATATCTATAAAATTCCATTCGGGGCGGTTGTTGAACACCGATGCAATCTTGTCGCCCTTCTTGACACCGAGCGCGAGCAGTCCGTATGCCAAAAGCGTGGACATCCGGCGGTATTCGTCGGTGCTTACGGGCTTCCACTCGCCGTCCACCTTCGATACGAGGCAGTCGGGGCGGGGGTAATTCTCGCACGCGTAGTCGAGCAGGTCGAATATTCTTGTAACCTCCATGTTATTTTTTCTTGTTTTTGTTGTGTCGTAATAGCGGCGCAAATATGGTTTGCAATCCGACTGCAAATGTATATAAATTTTTCGACTTTTTTTAACGGTCGAAAAATATTTTTTTTTGATATTTTATTAATACACTAATAATCAAACGGTTGACACCGCAAAAAAAATTGAAAAAATTTGAATTTAATTTTAAATCGAATTTGTTTTAACTATTTCTAAACATCCATAATGATACGAGTCGCACTACTTTTCTGCTACATTTTTTCAAATAGTGTTTAATTCTTTTTTTACATCGAAAAAAAATTGATAATTTTGCGTGATTAAAATTGTATAAAATTCCACTAAATGAACAGCAAGCAAAACCGTATATCGGAGATTTCGCACATCATCGAGAGCGAGGTGGTACGTTCGCAGCAGGACATCATCTCGCGGTTGAGTGAGCGTGGCATCGAAGTTACACAGGCGAGCCTCTCCCGTTACCTCAAAGAAATTCAGGCGTCGCGCATACCTGACGGCGCGGGCGGATACATATACAAACTTCCCGACGGCGCAGGGCAGTCGCAGGGCGGCGGGATAGCGTCGGAAGTGATTTCGGTGGAGTTTGCGGGTACGTCGTTGGTGGTGATACGCACCGGCGGCGGATTTGCCAATGCCGTGAGCGCGCTCATCGATTCGAGAAACATACAACTCTTTGCGGGTACTGTGTCCGGCGACGACACCATTATGATCGCCATCCGCGACGGCTATACGCGCAAGCAGGTAAAGCAGACGCTAATTTCCGAGTTCCCTTACATTAAAGACAAGTTTTTAAATGAATAACCTCAAAAAAGCCGTGCTTCTCCTCGAAGACGGCACCAAATATCAGGGCTTTTCGTTTGGCAGCGAAAAGTCGAAGGCGGGCGAGGTGGTTTTCAATACCGCTATGACCGGCTACACCGAGAGCCTCACCGACCCAAGTTACAAGGGTCAGATTCTCGTGGCTACGTACCCTATGGAGGGCAATTACGGAATCCCCGGCAATAAGACCACCGACAATATCCCCGACTTTTTCGAGTCTGACAGGATTCACGTGCAGGGTTTTGTAGTTGACGACTATTCCTTTGAATACAGCCATTGGAACGCCGCCAAAAGCCTCGACCAATACCTCAAAGAGAACGACGTGCCGGGAATTTTTGGCATCGACACCCGCGCCCTCACCAAGCGTCTGCGCGAAAAGGGTTCTATGCTCGGCAAGATAATCATCGACGACATTGTACCCGCCGACTACGACCCCAACAAGGACAACCTCGTGGCGCAAGTTTCTTGCAAGGAAGTAAGCACCTACGGCGACGGCAATAAGACCGTGGTACTCGTGGACTGCGGCGTCAAAAACAATATAATCCGCTGCTTCACCAAGCGCGGCGTCAAGGTAATCCGCGTGCCGTGGGATTATGATTTTACGACGTTGGAGTACGACGGTTTGTTTATCTCCAATGGACCCGGCGACCCAAAAATGTGCGTTGCCACCATCGAAAATCTCCGCAAGGCGTTGCAGCAAGACAAGCCGATATATGGCATCTGCCTTGGCAATCAGTTGCTTGCGCTTGCCGCTGGATTCGATACTTACAAACTCAAATACGGACACCGCAGCCACAATCAGCCCGTATTGCGCGAAGGCACCGACCGTTGCTACATCACGAGCCAGAATCACGGTTTTGCAATTGATATGAAGACAATCTCCGACGATTGGACGGCGTGGTTTGTAAACGTCAACGACGGCACTTGCGAAGGCATCCGCCACAAGACCCGTCCGATATTCTCCACACAATTCCACCCAGAAGCGTGCGGCGGACCAGTTGAT
>JAFXMJ010000572.1 GCA_017530465.1 Bacteroidales bacterium | reverse complement strand
GCTTACGGTGCTGTCTGCCAACGGTGCTATCAAATGCGCCCCACGAAGCGAAAAATATTTGCCGCGATTAATCTTATTGACGCCGGTAATGTCGATGCGGACGCGCGTGCCGGTCATCGATTGAAGATAAACATATTGGTCCTGCGCACCCGACGCCTTGTCGCTGACATTAGCCAAATTGGTATTGGTGTAATCGTGCGACGACATATTGATGCTGCAATCCGTCGATTGCACCGAATATATCACCGACGACGACGTCACTGTCTCACTCTCGGTCTCGGCAGGCACGTGATGGTAGAGGACGTATTGGGTGTTGTTGCTCGAACGGTAAAATTTGACGATGCTGTTGCCCTGTGTCGCCCTGAAATACAGACCGCAGATGTTTTGGTCGAAAGTGGTGTCGAGGGTGTTTTTGATTACCAAATCGCCAAAATCCTTGTTGACCTTGAACGTAATCATCGAATCGATTTCGCAGGGCTTGAATGTCGTGGTGGCAATTGGCGTAGCGTCATACTTGCCATTAATATCAAAATTATTATAATAAACAATGGTATCCACAAGAGGCTCTGTAAGGCGGAACACATCCACGGTGATGTCGCTGATGCTGTCGCCGTAGAAATAATTGGCGGTAGTATCCACGCCCACCGTCAATATAAGCGAATCGCAGATGTCGCCCTTCTCGTATGAACCGTAAGAAGAATTGGAAAATTTGCAGGCGAATGACGTCTCGGTAACGCCAAATACCGGATCCTTAAACATTCCGAGCAACATATAAGTCGTGTTAGAACTATTGACGGGTTTTTCGAGTTCGGTGTAAGCCCTCACCTCGATGGTATCAACTTCAATATTTGCGCGGTCGGATGCGGGCAGGAGTTCGGAGCCCATACCTTCGTCGTTGTTGCATCCCACCATCGTGGGAATCAATGCCGCCATCGCAATGGCTACAACAGGGTACGTTTTCATTTAAATTGTTGATAAAAAAACTAATTATTTCTTCGCCTTCTTGTCGTCCGGCTGCGCGTCCTGTGCGAAAATCAAGTCGTAGAAATCGGAGTAGGCATCGATGTAATTGTCGGGCGACTGGTAATCCAAGAACGGCTTGCCGCTTGCCTTGGCGTACTGCTCCACCTCAGCGTCGATGGACGGATGACCCTTGATGACGGCGTCCGACATATTGATGGCGAGCTTGGAAAGGTTGGCAAAATTGGGATTTTCCTTCACCACCGCGAGATCCTTCTCGCTGATGCCAGCCACCTTGATTTTCTGTGCGAAATTCTGCGGAAACGCGCCGGGGAATGCGTCGTCATAGACCGAATACACCACCTTCGACTTGCTGAACAACGGATCTTCCTTGAAACCGTGCTTCAAATACAACGGTACGAGCGACGTAATCCATCCCTGGCAATGCACCAGGTCGGGCGACCAGCGGAGTTTTTTCACGGTCTCCAATACGCCACGCGCAAAGAATATCGCCCTCTCGTCGTTGTCGGGGTAATAATTGCCCTCCTCGTCGGTAACGATGCCCTTGCGTTGGAAAAAGTCTTCATTGTCAATGAAATACACCTGCATCCTCGCCTCTGTGATGGATGCCACCTTGATGACGAGGGAGTGGTCGGTGTCGTCGATGATGAGATTCATACCCGAAAGCCGGATTACCTCGTGGAGTTGGTGACGTCTCTCATTGATGACGCCGTATCTTGGCATAAAAGTGCGGATTTCCCGTTTCTTCTCTTGGATGCCCTGCGGCAAATACCTGCCCATCATCGCAAGGTCCGACTTGGGAAGATAGGGAGCCATTTCCTGAGACACGTATAAAATTTTCTTTTTTTCCATAAGGCAATTTTTAAATCTGGTGCAAAGATAATAGTTTTTTTTGGAATAAAATGCAAATTTTTGTTATATTTTTTTTGTACAGCTTGTCAAGTATGCAGCTATCTTATCAAGCAACTCACTGATTACTATTGGCTTAGATATATAATCGACAACATAATGATTTTCCAATGCGCGGAGTATCTTTTCGTTTTCCATAATACCTGTCACAAACATTACTGGAATCGACGATGTAGACGAGTCGGCTTTGAGCACCTCCAATACTTCCATACCGTCCATCACCGGCATAGCTATGTCGAGGAGGATGAGGGCGGGCTGTTCGTTGGCGGCGAGCCTGATGGCGTCGTGACCATTCTGCGCCGTCAGAGTGCGGTATCCCTGCGCTTTGAGTATCTCCACAAGGAGGTCCACGTTGTCGAGGTTGTCGTCAACAAGGAGGATTGTATATTGATTGTCTTCCATAATAATCACAATAAAATTTCTGGCCGCGAAATTACAAAAAATTTATGAGATTTCGCACAAAAAATACGATTTTCCTAACGGACAATCAAGAGTTTTTTCACCTTCCTGTCGCCCGTTTCCACATTATAGACAAACACGAGATAAACACCCGTGGCGCAGCGACGGCCGTTAAGATTCGTGCCGTCCCAAGACAGAAGACCGCTCTCGGCAACTGATTTGTGCACAAGATGTCCCGCAACGTCGGTAATGCGCACGTCGGAGCCTGATTCAAGTCCCGAAATATGGATTTCGCCGTCGTAATTAGGACGAACTGGATTTGGATAGATGAGGATATTGTCGAGGTCGTCGGCAGATTTTTGAGCGTCGGAGACGTATGAAGCCAAGCCATTAGCGGTATGTATGAAAACCTCGCCAGTATTTTGGACTATTTCGATGGCAATGATGGTATCGGACGGCAGAGGCGAATTGCGGGTGTTGAACCTCATTATCTCCTCGTTGCAATCGTCATTAACAACAAAAACACCCGCGCCCTTAGTGCCAAACCATTTGCGTCCGGCGGCGTCCTCGGCGATGGATGTCACTATCTTGGACGACAACAAAT
>JAFXMJ010000571.1 GCA_017530465.1 Bacteroidales bacterium | reverse complement strand
TTTCAAACAAACAATCTCAATCATCTTAATCCTGTGTCGGCACAGAATTGTTCATTATGGATCTGAATTTTCTATTATCAATTTTGTAATAATAACCAACAATTTTTGACAAAGCCTCATTGACAGACACATCCACGTCAAACACCGATATTGCTTTTGCTTCAAGTTGTTGACGAGCATTTCTGCCGATTTTGGTGGCGACCACTGCGCGGCAGTCGGCTACCAAACCAACTATTTCAGTCATCGAGCCTCCCGAACAGCCGCCGCCGTCGCCACCCTGACAGCCGCCTTGACATCCTTGTTGTTTTTCGGATTTGGCAACTGTCACTTTCCGTTCTTCCAACAACTGAAAATCAAGATTTTCGGCGGAGTAAATCTTGAAACTTTCCGCCCCGCCGAAATGTTGATTTACGTTCTGATTGTCGGAAGTTGCCACTGCAATTAAGTACGACATTTTGGTTAGATTTTGTAATTGTCGGCAGACTCCATAAAGCCGTATTCCATCAGGATTTCTTCGAGACGCTCCGCTGTCATCGGCGTCGGGATTACGAACTTGTCATTTTCGATAATCGCCTTTGCGAGATTGCGGTACTCCTGCGCCTGACCCGATTCCGGCTTGTATTCGATGACTGTTTGCTTGTGAATTTCAGCGTGTTGCACAATGTTGTTGCGCGGCACAAAATATATCAACTTGGTGCCGAGTTCCGCCGAAAATGCGCGGAGAAGGTCGAGTTCGTGGTCAACGTTGCGGCTGTTGCAGATGATGCCGCCGAGCCTAACACCGCCCGTCCTTGCATAACGCTGAATGCCTTTTGCAATGTTGTTGGCGGCGTAGAGAGCCATCATTTCGCCCGAAGCCACGATGTAGATTTCCTTAGCCTTGCCTTCGCGAATCGGCATTGCAAAACCACCGCACACAACGTCGCCAAGCACGTCGTAGAATACATAATCGAGGTCGTCGGTATATGCGCCGAGATTTTCCAACATATTCATTGAGGTGATGATACCGCGTCCTGCACAGCCTACGCCCGGCTCAGGGCCGCCCGATTCCACGCAGCGCGTGCCGCCAAAACCTGTCTTCATAATGCGGTCGAGCGTGATGTCCTCGCCCTCGTCGCGGATGGTGTCGAGGACGGTTTTCTGCGCAAGTCCGCCCAAAAGGAGTCGCGTAGAGTCCGCCTTAGGGTCGCAGCCAACAACCATTACCTTCTTTCCGTGTTCCACCAATCCGGCGGTAAGATTCTGTGTTGTAGTCGATTTGCCAATTCCACCTTTGCCGTAAATGGCAATCTGTCTGATTTCACTCATTTTCTTTATTAAGATTTTGATTGTGTTAATGATTAATTTTTACGCTGCAAAGTTATATATGGTGGAATAATTAGCCAAGAACATTTGAAATATTGGATAATTAATCTAAAACAATTGATTTTTGAAGATTATTTTTATTGTAACAATTACAATATATATAGCAATTGAGAACAAAAACATTGGCGAGAAATGTTACAAAAAAACTCAAAAAACTTTTTGACGTGTTGCAAAAAATTTTTTGAGTTTTTGATTGACATCCATCAACTGAACGCCCCCTCCAAATATTTCTTTGTCAGTTCGTGTTTTGGATTGTGGAAAACCTCTTTTGCGTCGCCAACCTCGATGATTTCGCCCAAATAGATGAAAATCACGTAATCGGCTATGCGCATTGCCTGACGCAGCGTGTGAGTTACCATAATGATAGAATATTGCTCTTTGAGTTTTACGAAAAGATCCTCCACGGTGCGGCTCGAAACGGGGTCGAGGGCGGATGTGGCTTCGTCGGCAAGGATAAATTCGGGCTCAACGGCAAGGCTGCGGGCAAGGCAGAGGCGTTGTTGCTGACCTATGGAAAGCTTGACGGCGGGCGAGCGGAGTCGGTCTTTCACCTCGTTCCAAAGCCCGACCACTTTGAGGTAATGACGGACAATGCGGCGGTTTTCGCGGATGCGGCGCAGACCGTGGATTTTGCAACCGTAAGCCACATTTGCCATTATCGACATCGGCAGCGGCGTAGGACGCTGTGGCACAAGACCAATTTTGCGGCGGAGTTCCACGAGTTCCGACGCACTGCAATTGACAATGTCTTCGTCGCCGAGACGGATGCTGCCGGTCATCTTGACGTTTTCGGAGAGGTCAACAAGCCGGTTGAAACTTTTGAGCAACGTAGTTTTGCCGCAGCCCGACGGCCCGATGATGCAGGTGATTTTGTTTGGCGGGATGGCGACATTGATGTTTTTGAGGATGTGCGCGTCGCCAAACCAAAGGTTGAAATCCTCCACCTTGATTTCCGCAGCCTTGTCGGGATGCTTGAATTTGGCGTCGGGAACGAAAGCCTCGTTGCAGTCGCTCGCCAAAAATTTACGCAAAAATAGATTTTTGAACCACATAATTTAATTGAGTTTATGTTTTGAGAAACGGTTGGTGATAAATCTTCCCAACAGGCTTATTACCAATACGATAATTGTCAATACGAGTGCGGCGGCGTATGCTCTGTTTTGCACTTCTGCCTGAGGTGCGCTGAGTTGGAAAAAAATCGACAATGGCAACGTTGCCGCCGGTTGCGAGAGCGACGTCGGTATCGAATCCGAAAAACCCGCCGTAAACATCACGCCCGCCGCGTCGCCAATCGCCCTGCCCACCGAAAGCAATGTTGCAGTGGCAATGCCGGGTGCTATCTGCCTGAGTACTATGCCGATGGTTTCGAGGCGAGTAGCCCCAAGCGAAAACGACGCCTCCAACAAGTCGTGCGGAAAATTTTTCGCCACTTCGTCCATCGAGCGCATCAGGATTGGGATAATCAACAATGTAATTACAATGATGCCGCCAAGTAGCGACGTCCTCACGCCCATATAAATCATCAACGAAAACGCAAACGCACCGTAAACTATTGACGGTATGCCATATAGAATGTCGAAAGCGAGACGCACCCAATATGCGAGCCTCGATTTTTGCGACTTGAAAACATTCAGGTAAAACACGATTGGGATGCTGATTATCAATCCGATAACCGTTGACGCCAACACAATATAGACCGAGCCGACAGTTGCGTTGAGGAATCCGCCCTCGCCGCCGATATAAAATCCGCCCTTTGGCACCGACGACACCATTTCCCACGTTATGCAGCCAAAACCACGTTTGAATATGGTGTAAATGATGCTCGCCACCATAATAAACACCACCACGATGGAGGCAATCATAAAACCTTTGGAAATTTTTTCCATTACGATACTTTTCTTCATATCTATTTGGTTTCTATACGTTTAAGAATAATTCTCGACACCAAATTAAACACTATCACCACAATAAACAGCAACAGTGCGGCAAACATCAACGCCGATTCGTAAAGCGGCAACGAGAGCATTTCGCCGTAATTATTTGCAATAAGAGCGGGTAGCGGATAACATGCATCTAACAGTGTTTTAGGCACTTCGGGAAGACAACCGCAGACCATCAAAACGGCAATTGTTTCGCCCAAAGCCTTTGAAATAGCAAGCACTACCGAAGCAAAAATTCCCGACAATGATTTTTTTATCACCACGTTTTTGGCTGTTTGCCAACGTGTTGCACCAAGTGAATAAGCAGCGGCGCGGAGGTCGTCGGGTACGGTGGAAAACAATTCCACAAACAGGCTCACCAATATCGGCACAAGCATCAGACTCAGCACAATGCCCGCCGTTAAAACAGTGTAACCCGTTGAAAATTCGCCCGAAAAAATAGGCGCGATATTGTCAGAAATCAATGGTACAATCACAATCGTGCCCCAAACGCCAAAAATCACACTCGGCAGCGACGCCAAGATGTCCAAGGCGGGGAAAACGAACTTTTTGACACGTTTTTTGGCGTATTCGGTCAGAAAAATTGCCGTCATCAACGACAGCGGCAAGGCTATCATTATCGCCAATAATGTTACCCAAATTGTACCCATAATGAATGGCAGAAATCCAAAATGATTTTTGAACGGCTGCCACGACGAATCAGTTATGAGACCCCACAACGAATGTTCTTCTAATATTGGTATCGACTTGAAATACAGACCGATAGCCATTACAAACACAAAGGCAATCGAGATTATGGTGACTGCCATCATAACCCCATTTGCCGTTTTGTCTTTTATGATTCTGAATTTGTTCATTTATTTGCCCTCAGACAATCTTGCCAATGCTTTATCAATTTTGTCTTGTGAAATTTTGATGTAGCCAACGGGGTCGTTTTTCTTCTGACCGTCGGTGAGGACGTACTGCAAAAACGCCTTAACAACCGGGTCGGTGGGCACGCCTTTGGTAACAAGATACAAATCGCGGGCGGGCGGCGAAGGATATTTGCCCTCTGCAATTGCCTTAGTTACTGACTCTTTCACGTCGTAGAATTTTTCATCGTCGGTGATTGTGCCGTCTTCGTTGGCGTCAACAGGGAAAATCTCCAAACCATCGTTAAGTTTGTGAGTATCATTGTT
>JAFXMJ010000570.1 GCA_017530465.1 Bacteroidales bacterium | reverse complement strand
GTATTCCGAAGGCACCGACGACGAGACCACTAATGACAATCAGCTCCTGCCCAACATCAAGTCGGGCGACAAGGTGGATTTGCAGCAGTTGGAGGTCAATCAGAGGTTTACGCGCCCAAATCCGCGCTACACCGAGGCAAGCCTCGTCAAGCGTCTTGAAGAGCTTGGCATTGGCCGTCCGTCCACGTATGCGCCCATCATCACCACGATTATAAAGCGCGGCTACGTCATCAAGGAAGACCGCCCGGGTGTGGAGCGCGAATACATCAACCTGACCCTCCGCAACGGCAAAATCAGCCGTCAGACCAAGACCGAAAACACCGGCGCAGAGAAAAACAAACTCTTCTGCACCGACATCGCTATGGTGGTCAATGACTTCCTCTCGAAGCATTTCACCGATATTATGGATTATAATTTCACCGCCACGGTGGAAAAATATTTTGACGACATTGCATCCGGCGACCTCGAATGGACCAAGATGCTCCACGACTTCTACACCCCCTTCCACGAAACTATCAAGAGCAGCATCGAGGAAGGCGAGCGTTCGTCGGGCGAGCGCGTACTTGGCAACGACCCCGCCACAGGAAAGGTGGTTTTGGTGAGGATAGGACGCTTTGGCCCCATCGTTCAGCTCGGCGAAAACGACAACAGCGAGGACGCAAAACCTGTGTTTGCAAGCCTCCGCAAAGACCAGCATATCGAATCCATCACGCTTGATGAGGCTCTCGCGCTTATCGACAATGAGACCAGCGGCAAGCTTCTCGGCGTTGACCCCGCCTCGGGCAAAAACGTATATGCCCGCGTGGAACGTTTTGGCCCTATGGTGCAGCTCGGCGACAACGAAGGCGACGAAAAACCGCGTTACGCCACCATCGTCAAGCCCGTTACCATCGACAATATCACATTGCAGCAAGCCCTCAAACTCCTCGAACTCCCGCGCACCGTGGGCGAGTACGAAGGCAAGATAATGAAAGTGTCAGTAGGACGTTTTGGCCCCTACATTGCGCACGACGGCAAGTTTATCTCGTTGAAGAAGACCGACGACCCGATGACCGTCACCTATGAGCGTTGCATCGAGTTGATTAAGGAAAAGTTGGAGAAGGACAGCAAAAACCTCATCCGCGAGTTCAGCGACAATCTCCGCATCGTCCGCGACCGTTGGGGACATCCTACGGTATGGTACAAGCGCAAGTATTACAAGATTGCCGCCCAGACCGATCCCACGACACTCACAGAGGCCGACTGTCTCAAAATCGCGGGCGTTGACCCCGAGAAGGAGGCAGCAAAAGCCAAGAAGACAACTGCAAAAAAGAAGTAAATAACCTATAAACACAAATTGTAGCATGAAACGACTATTTTTCGCATTAATTGCAGTTGTGACTATGGCTACGTCTGCAATTGCACAGCAGGATCCGCATTACAGTCACTTTATGTTCAATCAGGCTGGCTACAATCCAGCCTTCTGTGGCACCGAAGGCGCGATAAACGCCGTCCTTGTCTATCGCAACCAGTGGATGGGTATGGATGGCGCGCCCAAGACCGCCAACCTCTGCGTTGATGCGCCCGTGAGATTCCTCGGCGCACAGGGTGGGGTAGGAGCCTTCATCACCAGCGACAATATCGGCTTTGAAAAAAACTTCAATGCCAAGGCAGCCTACGCCCACCACATACAGGCGGGCACGGGCGTATTGTCGATTGGCATAGCGGCTGGCATCTTCAATAAGAACATCGAAGGCGACTGGCAGTTTCCCGACCAGCACGAAGCAATCTTCGAAGGCAAGGTGCGCAAGATGATATTCGACCTCGACGCCGGCATATATTATAATGTGAAGGGTCTGACGCTCGGATTTTCGTCCACACACGTTGCCGAGCCTGCGCTTGACTTCTCCGAAGACGGCGAGACTTATCTTGCAAGACATTATTATTTTGTAGGATCATACAATATTAATTTGGCAAACACGTTATTTGATTTGACACCATCAATGATATTAATGTCTGACGGAAAAACAATGCAAGCCGACATAAATATTAATATTTTATACAATAAAAAAGTATGGGGTGGCGTTACTTATAGAAACGGAGATGCAATAACACTCCTCGCGGGGCTCACGGTGATGAACGACATCAAAGTAGGACTTGCCTACGAAGTGGGAGTCTCCAAGCTTCGCAAAACCAATTCAGGTTCCTTTGAGGTGATGATGGGATACAGTTTCATGCCGGAGCGCAGCAAGCCCGCGCAGAAAGTCAGAAGCGTCAGGTTCCTGTAAAGAGAGCAAATGATTAAAAACAATTCGGAAAATATAAGAGTATTATGAAAAAGTTAATGATTTTGACAGCCGCATCGGGATTACTGCTCCTCGGTGCTTGCAAAAAGGGAGGCAACGGCGAACTTGTCGGCGCGGGCAACCGCCCCACAAACTACGTCGAGTCAGACCCTTACGGAATGGTTTTTATACCGCAGGGCAGTTACAATATGGGTCCTAACGACCAGGACGTTCCCTTCTCGATGACGGCGCAGTCCAAGACCGTTACCGTCGATCCCTTCTGGATGGACGACACCGAAATCACCAACAACGAATATCGTCAGTTCGTAGAGTGGGTGAGGGATTCTATCGCAATGCGTATGTGCCTTATCGCAGGCGTCGGCGAGGATTCCAAGGGCGGCAACATGTTCTCTATGCATGTGGACGAAGACAAGGTGGACCTCAACGAGTACGACCCCAACAACCCCAAGACCTGCTGGCTCAACTGGGAAAACCGCAACAAGGTTTGGGACAAGTCGGGCAAAGGCGAAGAGCGTCAGGCAATCTCCGACGCTATCAAAGACCTCTACCTTATTAAAGAAGAGCGTTTCAACAAGCTCCAAGAAATCGATACCCGCAAGCTTATCTACGATTACTATTGGGTTGACTTGAAGCAGGCAGCTCTCAAAGAAAACCGCTACAACTTCAACGAGGACTTCACCGGTGGTAAGTACGAAGGTACTGTGATTGATGCAAAAGGCAACGTTGTTCCGATTCAGGACCGCCGTTCCTTCATCATGGAAGGCCGCATCAACGTATATCCCGACACCCTCGTTTGGATGAGCGACTACACCTATTCTTACAACGAGCCGATGGCAAGAAAATATTTCTGGCACGTTGCATTCGACAACTACCCCGTTGTAGGTGTCAACTGGAAACAAGCAACTGCATTCTGCATCTGGCGTACCGACTTCCTCAACAACTATCTCCGCGCCAACCATCAGCCGATGGTGGAGCAGTACAGGCTCCCCACCGAAGCAGAATGGGAATACGCAGCACGCGGCGGACTCGCACTCTCGATGTACCCCTGGGGCGGTCCTTACACGAGGAACAATTCCGGCTGTTTCATCGCCAACTTCAAACCCCTCCGTGGACGCTATGCTGACGACGGCGCCGCAAGGACCATCGAAGTCGCTACCTACGCTCCCAACGAGTACGGCCTCTACGACATGGCTGGCAACGTAGCAGAGTGGACCTCCAACGCATTCGACGAATCTGCATACAGCTACACCCACGACCTCAACCCCGATTACAGCTACAACGCAATGGCTGACGACCCGCCAGTATTGAAGAGGAAAGTAGTTCGCGGTGGTTCTTGGAAGGACGTTGGATTCTACCTCCAGGTAGGCACACGTACCTACGAATATCAGGATACAGCTAAGAGCTACATCGGATTCAGGTGTGTAAGGTCTTACATGGGACGTAACGCTACAGATTGGGATTATGGCAACTTCTAAAATCATTTCATAATACTCCATATCATATCGCAATGCGGCCAACATTCAAAAGTTGGTCGCGTTGCGATTGTTTTTGCCTGTATGTCAATGGGTTAATTGCAAAATATTTTGGCACTTCCAAACGCGAAAAAGTTAATCTTAAAAAAAATTAAAAAAAAATTGGCTTAAAGTTTGTTAGTTTGATAAATAGTTTATACTTTTAGCGTTTGAAAATTGACTGTCACTGCGCGAGCTCTGATAGCCGTGTAACAGCACAATAAACAATTAATTAAATAACAATTTTAAAAGCAAAATTATGGTAGCATTTAACAAAACCAGAAAATTTCAGAACATTTTCAACAAGGTGAACTGCTGGGGCGCTTCCGTCGTAATGGTCGGCGCATTGTTCAAAATCCAGCACTACCCGGGCGCATCTGTCATGCTGATGGTCGGCCTTCTCACTGAGGCCGCAATCTTCTTCGTTACCGGTTTGTCTCCGGTTCCCGAGGAGTACCATTGGAAGAACATCTTCCCCGAGCTGTTGTTCACTGAG
>JAFXMJ010000569.1 GCA_017530465.1 Bacteroidales bacterium | reverse complement strand
TCTACAAGTCTTCGATGGTGACAACGTTTTGAAAATTGCCGCTATACTCGTTTGTTTTGAGACCGAATGTTGTTATAAGCGTCAGGCGGATGTTGGGTGCAAATTTCAGACGTTTTTGCACTGTTTCCGACAAAACTGTTATTTTGTGCCGCAATTCTTTGAGGTATGATTTCGTGAGAGTGAAATCGTCGGTGTAGAATTTGATTTCGCAGAGGTGAATCACCCTGTCAGCTCGGTCGATTACCATATCTATTTGTGCGCCGTCGTCTTCCGAATCGCCTTTTTTGATAAACGGCGCAATCGACGTCTGCACCGCGCTGATGCCAAGCGCATTTTTGATTTTTTCGGTTTGTGAAAAACAAAAATCCTCAAAGGCATAGCCCCGCCATGCGTTAAGTTTGGTTGTATTAACGTTGTCAGAAAAAAAGTTTTCGTTTTTGGTTTCCGACGCAAAAAAGTTGTAAAAAAGACAATATGGGTCAATCAGTTTGTACATTGTATCTTTCTTGGTCATTCCAAAAGGAATATACGAAATTATCAAATCGTTGGCTTCCAATACATTAAGCATTTTTGACAAGCCGCCTCCGTATGGTATGGATGTTTTTTGGGAAATTTCTTTGCGCGTAAAACCGATGCGTTTTTCTTTGAGCACGCCTACAACTTTTTTGTAAGTGTCGGAGTTGACGAATACCGACGAAAACAATCTGTCGTATTCCAACCTAAGTTTTGCATTCTTCTTAAAGAACAGATTGTCAATGTTTTGAGCAAGGCTTTTTTCGGGCGACAACATATCCAAATAGTATGGAATGCCGCCTAAAATCATATACGATTGGATTTGGTCATATCGGTCAAAATTGATGTTGTGTTTTTTATAATACTCCCTGCACTCCGAAAGCGAAAAAGGTTTTAGATTGATTTCTCGCGTGACACGATTGTACAAACCGCCGTGATTGTTAACTAAATTGTCTGAAATCCAAGATGTTGCAGAGCCGCACACTATAAGCATAATGTCGCTTTGATTGGCAGCCCAACCGTTCCAAAAGTGTTCGAAGCCTGTAATGAACCCCGATTTTGGTGTGTCGAGCCAAGGCATTTCGTCGATAAAAATGATGCGACGCCTGCCTTTTGCAACAGTTTTGCTTGCAATCAGTTGTTTCAAAAGTTCAAATGCTTCGAGCCAATTTTCGGGTGTGGAATCAATTTTGAGCCCATAACTTGCAAGCGAAAATGCAAAATTTTGCAGTTGTTTCTTGGTGTTGTTTTCCTTTTCTATCGGCGAAAGCCCAGTATGGTAAAAACACATTTGCGACGAATACAAATGGTTGACAATGAATGTCTTGCCAACACGTCTGCGTCCGTAAACAACCACAAATTCGGCTTTTGACGAGTTATAAATGTGCTTAAACTCTTTGATTTCGTTTTTTCTGCCAATTAATTCTGCCATTTTCTTGATTATTAGTACGGCACAAATTTAATCCAAATCTTTCAATGTGGCAAATTATTTCCCCATATTATTTGCCACATCATAGTTAAAATGTGTTAATGTGGCAACTTATTGCATACAAAAAATTGCCACATTGCCCCTAAAAATGAGTAATGTGGCAACTTATTTTTCTCTTCTACCACCCCATTTCTTCCCCTTGGTACCATCTGAGCAACATTGTGTTGTACATATTTTCGTAGATGGCTTGGGCGAGGTCGGATTGGGATTTTAGGAAGGAGTTTTTGGATTCGTTGAACTCGGTGATTGTTGATTTGCCGTTTTCATACTTCGCTTGGGCGAGGCGGAAGGCGGTCTCGGAATTGCGGACGGCTTCACGGGCGGCGGCAACTTTTGCCGTGGCATTTTCAGCGTTGAGGGTTACTTGCTGAATTTCCTTGTACAAGTTTTTGCGGGCGAGGTCGAGGTTGTGCTGTTGAGAATATTGCTGAATACGGACGTCGCGGATGTTGTTGCGAACTTGGAAACGATTGAAAATCGGAATGTTGAGGTTCAACCCGACGTACTGACTGAAATTGTTGTCAATCTGTTTGTTAAACGATTCAACCTTAAAACCGTTGCTCGAATTGTAATAATTCGTACCCATTCCTGCGCTCAAATTCAGCGTCGGCAACGCCTGACCTTTGGCAATTTTCAGGTTGTATTCAGTGGCTTCAAGTCGGATTTCCTCCGCCAAAATCTCAGGCCTTTGGTAATTGATGGAACTTGCTGAGTCGTTGGGCATTACGATTGGTTCGGTGCGCATCGAAGAAGTGTCGGGGCGCGCAATTGCAAAATTGTCGGCGTTGGGCAGTTCCAAAATTTGGGCGAGGGTCAGGAGCGCAAGTTTCTTGTTGTTGATGGCTTGCGTGAGCGTCAAGTTGCTGTTGGCAAGTGATGCGCGTTGCTGCGAAAGTTCAGCCTCGGACGCTTTGCCGTTGTTTACAAAAGCCTCCAAACGAGCCACCTGCGCCGAATCAATCGAAATTTGACGGCGGGCAACGTCCTCAATTTCCATATCGTAAAGGATTTGCACGTATGACTGCGCGACCTGAATACGGATGTCGTTTTTAGCCTTTTCGAGGTCGGCGGTTGATGCGGCAAGATTAAGTTTGCTGAGTTCCACATTGTTTTTGGTCTGAAAACCATTGAACAAATTGACGCTTGCACCCAGGCTAAACGATGTGGAACGCGTGTTGGTGTTGGAATAAGTGTTGTCGGCTGTAAGACCGCGACCAAACGAAAAATTCTGATCCACACTCGCGTTGACGCTTGGCAAATAGGCGTTTTGGGCGGAGTTCAATTGGATTTCCTGACGGTGGAGATTGTCTTCGGTGCGCTTG
>JAFXMJ010000568.1 GCA_017530465.1 Bacteroidales bacterium | reverse complement strand
CAATGCCGCAATGCAATTTGGCGTGTTAAGTTTTTTCTTCAATGCCTTGCGGTATGCCCTGATGGTTTCTTCCGATTTACAAACCTCCGCCGCAATTTCTTTGCTTGTAAAACCACGTGCAATCAGTTGAAGAAGATGTTTTTCCTTGGCAGACAGTGGGTTAAATATTTTGCGCTCCCAGAAGTGGGAGGTCAAATTGTATTCAAAAACCGAATTGTCGTCGCTGTTCCTCAATATGATGTGTCCCGACGTTTTGCAATACGACAACGAAACTATACAGAGCGAAAGCCAAATTTTGCCGTCTTTGGCAGAAAGCGGCGTTACACGATGGTTGAGCATTAGGTATTTCCCATCTACATCAAAGCGGAAGTCATACGACATCGAATACAAACGGCGTTCTTCCGCAGAAATCGATTCAAACTTTGCTATGCCAACCTTGTTGATAGTCTGCAATATCGACAAATCTTCAGACGGAACGTGTTCAGCATAAATATCAAATCCTTTTGCTGCTATCTTGGACGCTTTAATGCCATACAAATACGCGATATTTTGCGAAACATAAAAGAAATTATGTTTGGAATGGTCTAATACAAGCAATCCACATCCACTTAGCAATGCCAACGAATCCAAGAGGCTTTCGTTTGACCAAAATGTATCTTTTTTATTGCTCTCCATCATATTTTGAATTTAGAATTGAACATTCCTTTTCCTCCACCTTCTTCCTCAAATCCCGTGTCGCCGGGGATTCGGTTTTGATTGTCATATTCATAACGTTCTCATATTCAATGCGTCTTAGGCTGTCATTTCCCATATCGCAATACAGAAAATACAACAAATAATGCGGATACAATCGGCTTGGAATCCTATTGGCGGCGCGGCGGTAATAGGATTCGGCGGCGGTGAATTGATGCAACGCCTGATGACATTCGCCTATGATGTTGAGAATCATCGGGTCGGCGGAGAGGCGGGCGGCATTTTCGAGGATTGGGATTGCGGCTTCATATTGCTTGGATTTGTAGAGCGAATGTCCATATTCATACACAAAACGCGGATTCCAACTCATTGAATCATAAATGGTTGAATATCTATTTACTACATCGCCATAACATTTGTTTCGATAGAGGATTTGCATCCGTGTCCAAGACGAGACATTTGTTGATTTTTGATTGAGTAAGGAAAGATTAAAAGAGGAAAATAATATCACTGCAACGGGAATCAATATTGCAAATATTTTGCGTGAACTGTTTATGATTATTCCGAAAAATATCAACAACGCAACCGCCACAAATACAGGCAGATGCAGCGGATATGATGCAAATGCAAACACCATTATTGCAATCAACGCGCCAGAAAGGCCAAACGTTTTTTCTAGGTATGATTTTCTAATAATTAATCCCAAAATCAACAACTCAAAAATCAAAACTAACACTCCATATTCCACACCGATTTGCAGATATTCGTTGAAGGCGTAGTCGGGTGCGCCGGCGGCAAGTTTTTCGGAAATGGAGACATCATTGTTGGCAAAATATTTTTCTTGCGCCGCGCCGTATGCCGCCGCAAAATTGCCGCTTCCCAAAATCGGTGCGTCAGCTATCGCAAGAGCCGAAATTTTCCACAGCAACAATCGACCGACTGCTGAATCGCGTTTGATGTGCCACAGGAAAAACGCACCGATTAACATACAAAACGTAAAAATTATGATGGAAATTTTTGGATAATTTTTGATGGGAGCGGGCAGGGATGCCCGCACTCCAACGAGTTTGCCGTTGCCAAATAAAACGTAAATTGTTGAAATAATTGCAGCAATCCACGCCGTGCGGCTCATTGTGGATGGCAGGGCAATGATGTTGATTATTAGCGAAATATAAAGTATGTATTTGATTATTTTGTCATCTTGCGGTTTCAATATTTTGTGCAGGGCAATCGGTATCGACAATGCGATAAATCCACCCAATGGCCCAGGATTGTAGAATGAACCTGTTACTTTGAAAATACCATGCAGCGACGGCAACACGCCATAAAGTTGCAACAATGAATACACGGATTCTACGGTGCAGACGGCAATTATCGAAAATTCAATGATTGAGACGATTGTTTTGGGTTTTATTATGAACGAAAATATTATTAATATTCCGCCTGTAATTATCCCCCTCAGACAGAACTGCCGCCACTGGTATATCTGATGCACCTCGTCGCACGACACGCCAATCCCGTAGTTAATCGTCAACCAAAAAACCACGGCGAGGAACAAAAATGATATGTAGATTTTTTGCAACATTTTATCGCCATTCAACGACATCGCCTTCGCGTAGCAAAAATGGACGCTCGTCCCAGCCGCGTGTGTGGTCTTTAACCCAATAGAGAGTATTTGACGGCACATTGTCGTAGTGTAGGACGTTGGTTTTCGGCGTTTGTTTGCCGAGGGAGACCCACTGCTTGCCGTTGTAATACAGGAGTTCGTAGGTGTCGCCGGGGCGGATGTCGTTGTCGTCGCTGCGAGGGACGATGCGGACGAAGGAGATTTTTTGCGGTTTCGATGTTTTGATGCCCACCCAATTGCCGTCAGGATCTTCGGTCTCAAAATTGGAGAGATAATTGCCGTCAAATGCCTTTCGGATTGCCGTGCTGTCGGCGGCTTTGTTGGCGATTGGTGTACCCAAAATTTCTGTGGTATCGGCATAGTAAAATTTCAATTCCGCAATGCTGCCATAACTGCCGTCGGGCGAAAGATAACGGTAATATTTGTAAGCCTTGCTGCACGTTACCGGCTGCGGGTCAAGGACATAAACATCATCAATCTCAAAAATATCTTCCGCATTGCGGAAATCGGGATTGTCCGCGCCTTGGATTTTGCCGCCGTGGAGACGTTGGCGCATTTCTACGACATTGCGATTCTGAAAATATTTGCGGCGGATGTCGAGGCTGCGGGTCGCGCCGTTTGCGGAAAATTTCAGGTATTCTATCTCGCCGTTCTGATGCAAAATGAACGGGTCGCTGATATTTACAACACGCTTTCCGTCAAAACCTTGTGCAATGTACAAAATATTTCTGCCGATGTTTTTGAAACATGCTTTGCCATCTTTCATCTCGCCATAATCCACAAACGACCACTCCACATTATGACCGTTGAAAATGGAAATATAGCAAAATTTTTCGGCTAAATTGATGTCGTTGTATGTAGTGATTTCGATGTCGGAAGTCTTTGTGTATTGGCTCGTTATGTCCTTCTGACAATAATCAAAAGGATATTTCAACGCCGATTCGTTGCGGTATTTCACGCGGTCGCGGTTGATGGCGTATGTGGAGCGATAGACCTTCGGGAAACGCTGCGCGGGGAAAAATCGCTTGCCGTGCTCAGTCGTAAATTCATATTCAGCGGGCAGCTGCTCGCCACGGTCGCTCATAATCACATTCCACGAATGTCCAGAACGGTACCGACCATAACAGGGCGTCGCGTCGATAACAACAGGAATCCCAAGACTTCTATAAACCGAAACCACCATGTTCACATAATCCACGCAACGTCCAAAAGTTATCCTTTTCATTGAGGAAGCGTCCAGCGGGGCGTAAACATGCTTGATGAACATTCCATTGTACGGCACATGTTCAATCATCTCGTT
>JAFXMJ010000567.1 GCA_017530465.1 Bacteroidales bacterium | reverse complement strand
GCGATGTGAGGGTTGTTAACCTTTCACTTGCGGGTTGCGATTGGTACATCAAACAGACTCAGGAGCGCAAGTACGAAAGCGCGCCCGTGGCGATGACGCTCAATTATGCCAAGTATCGTCAAGATAAGCGTAACATCGTGATTTGCAGCGACCAAAAGAGTCGTTTCTTGAAGGAAAAGTTTGAGCAAAACAAAGCGAAGTTGCAGCCGGAATATGCAGGCATCTACAACGACTTCATGCAGTTGATTTCGACGACGGATTTCGCCGCCAAATACCCCGACGATTTCAAACAGGTTTCGGGCGGCAGCGAGAATGTAAGTATAGTGTTGTTTACAAAGTTAATCAACCAATTGTCAAGTCCCGAATTGGTAAAGAGGTTCTTTGGCGAGGGCAATGCTGCCGGCATCACCAACATCAAAAACCGCATAGACGCACTTGTAAACTCGATTGGCTCGATGTACACGCCTATAAATCTTGCACTTAACGTGGCGGGCGACGATGGCGATATGGTTACATTAAGCAACGGCGATAGTTACAATTATATACCGTCCAAAAAAATCTCTATTCCTGTAAACAAACAGAACTGCCTGAAATGCGGCACGTTGGACGAGCGCAATGTGGGACGCGCCCTTGACGAGTTGCATTGGGACATTCCCAAGAATTACTTCACTAAGAGCGACCTCGTGATTATGGACATCTTGGCGGCTAACAATTGGGAGCGTCCGGTGTATTTTGCGGCGAGCGGCAGTCCGAGCGACTACATCAGTCTCGACAAGTTTATGAGGCTCGAAGGTTTTGCGTATCGCATTGTGCCATACGAAGTTAAGCCCGAAGCACACGAAACCGGCGAGATTGACACCAAGTTGATGTACGACAATTTTATGCATAAGTTCAATTGGGGTCGCATGAACGAGCCTGACGTGGTTATCGAGGAAAACAACCGCCGTCAGATAAGCATCATGGATATTCGCGGCATGATGGCACGCCTTGCTGAGTGTCTTGCCGCCGAGGGCGAAAAGACTAAGGCTCAAGAAGTTATCAAAAAATGTCTTGAACTTGTGCCTGACGACAAGGTGCCCTTCGACTACACGATGCTGCCCGTTATCAACGCGATGTATTCGGCGGGTCTCAAGGACGAAGCCAACGCCGTCTGCATGACGATGGCCGACGAATACGACCAAATCCTTGCTTGGCTTGATAATCTCCGCCGCGATGGTTTTTATGAGCAACGCGAAACGAGCATGAGCATCTCAATCCTCGGCTATATCGCTCAGCAACTCATCGACAACGCTTCGGACGCTGAGGCTGAGAAGGTTACGCAGATGTACACGAAGTATGCAGGGATGATGCAATAACAATGCATAATGCGTAATGCATAATGCGTTATTGGGCATCCGCAAAATAATTGATTGATATGGCGTTTTGCCGTATGATATGGTAGCCCTCACGGACTCCCCTTGAAGGTGTCGCACCTTTGGTGCTATTTGTAGCGCCAAGGGCGCGGTATCTCAAAGGGGCGTCCGGGAGGGCGACCTATATATATAAATGTTATATGTGTATGTTATATATTTATATGGGTGCCAGAGAAATTGAAAGAAATAACCTTTTGTTAACATTCAATTACGCAAAATATTCATAATTTTGTCGTGTAAAAATACGAATATAATAATCATCAAAATATTTTTCAGGAACATGGTTGACTGGCGGCAATCCTATCAATACAAGTAATGATTATAATGAATATACTTGGGATGAAAGTAAGACTTCTGCAATTGGCTCTGAATGGTTTACTCTTTCGAAAGATGAGTGGGATTATATAACCACCAACACTGGCAGAGGGAAAAACCGTTATGTCAAGGCAACTGTAGGTGGAGTAGATGGATTGATGCTATTTCCTGATGACTATTCAGGCCCGACAATAGAGAATATGAATCTTCCGGCAGTAAAATTTGGCGTATTTAGAGAATGGTCGAGTGCAGAATCTGATGGAGCAGTTTTTTTTCCTTTTTCTGCTAATAGAATTGGTACTCAGGTTACAACAGGATGGACTTATTGGTTGAGTACAGAATTTGTCGGTAACACTCTCGGACGTTCCTATGATGTTTATGTTAATTCAGGCTTTTTTTATTCTGGTCCCGGCCCTCGTAGCACTGGTTTGCCTGTTCGTCTGGTTCGTAGTTTGTAGAATGTGCTGATTGTTTGTTTTATCATAACAAAAATAGATTAGTACAACCAAAACAACATTTGAATAAATTCCCGAAAATTTCTTTTTGAATTTTTCGGGAATTTTTGTTTTTGCTTTTCCGATTATTTGTAGTACATTTGAGGCAAAATTGGAAGTCGCAAATTGTGATATCCAATTTGTCGAAGTACAAAATGCATTTTGAACACTAAAATGTATTAAAGGAATGGACAAAAACGAAATAGCGATAATTCAAAATAAAATCTATGTGTTTCGTGGTCAACAGGTTATGACAGACCGCGACATCGCCGAATTATATGGTGTGGAGACACGACGCTTGAACGAGCAGGTAAGACGTAACGTCAGTAGGTTTCCCGAAGAATTTTGTTTTCAACTGACAGAATCCGAATTTCAAAACTTGATGTCGCAAAATGCGACATCAAGTTGGGGCGGCACAAGAAAATTGCCTTTTGTCTTTACGGAACAAGGTGTCGCTATGCTCTCTGCCGTTTTGAAAAGCGAGACGGCTATCAAGGCAAGCGTTCAGATAATGAAAGCATTTGTCGCGATGCGCAGATTTCTTGTATCAAATGCGCAAATCTTTCAACGTCTGGATGCTCTTGAAATGCATCAATTTGATGCCGATAAGCAAATTGCCGAACTTTTCTCTCTGATGGACAAATATAAGGTCGCTGACATTCAGGGAATTTTTTATCAAGGGCAGATTTTTGACGCATACGCCAAGTCTCAAAGTTTCATAGTACAGGCGCAACAAGATATTATCTTGATAGACAATTATGTAGATGTGTCTGTACTCGAAAGACTTGCAACTAAAAATAGCGGTGTCGCGGTTACAATTTATACCTCGCAGAAATCAAAACTTACGCCGCAGGACATTCAGAATTTTAACGCGCAGTATCCGCCGCTGACGGTCAATTACACCGAAAAAATGCACGACCGTTTCCTTATCATCGACCACAAAATCCTTTACCATATCGGCGCGTCGCTCAAAGATTTAGGCAAAAAATGTTTTGCATTCGATTTGTTTGACGCAAGTTTTATCCCCGATATTTTGGCAAGGTTGTGATTTTCCTTTGTTTCTTATTAAAACATCTTGACAGCAATATGAAAAAGACATTATTATTAATTCCTATAATTGCGCTTATGGCGGCATGGGGGCAGCAGCGCAGCAGTGGCATCCGCGACGTGGAGGATTTCAACCAAGGTTGGAAGTTTTCGTTGGAGGCGGATTCTATGGCAGCCGCGCCCGATTATAACGACCGCAAGTGGCGCACTCTCGACCTTCCGCACGATTGGAGCATTGAAGGCGCATTTAGTGCCGACAATCCTGCCACACCGGGCGGCGGCGCGTTGCCGGGCGGATATGGCGTCTATCGCAAACATTTCAAGACTCCCGATTTGAGCGG
>JAFXMJ010000566.1 GCA_017530465.1 Bacteroidales bacterium | reverse complement strand
GCGGTGCTGCTTACTCTTTTTTTGGCGTATCCTCCTGTGCAGCATTTCATCAATTCCCACGCCTCTGCTTATCTTTCCGAAAAGTTTGGCACAGAGGTGAGGATTTCGCGTTTTTTTGTCAATGTGTTTAGCCGCAGGGTGGCGGTGGAGGGCATCCTGGTGCGCGACAGCGAGGGCGACACGCTGCTGCACCTCGGCAAATTGAGGGCGAAGATGAGGTTTTTTAGTATCGGGGGCAATGCCTACGACCTCGACGACCTCTCGATAGATTCGCTTACCGTCAAGCTGTACGCCTTGGACGACAGCACGTTCAATTATAGTTTCCTCTCTTCGGGTGGCGAGGCGGAGGCTGATGACGAGCTTGACGAGGAATCCAAGCCGGCAGTTTACGACATTCAGGTCTCAAAACTCAAGCTCACCAACGCCAATTTCATCTACTCCACCAAGCCGGACGCACATCATCCCGGGGCGTTTGACTTCGGCGACATCCGTCTGCGCGACATCCACCTGCACGCCCACAATGTCATTGCCAACGACAAAAACACGACAGCCCTTGCCCGCATCGACACCCTGCGCGCATACGACGAATGTGGATTCAAGCTCAATAGACTCAAGGTACAAGCCAACTTTTGCGACAATGGACTTGTGCTCAACGACTTGTCGCTCAGATGCCCTGAGACAAATTTTGACGCCGAGCATATCATTTTTAGTTATAATGGGCTTGATGCATTTTCCAATTTCGTGGACAGCGTCGCTATGGACGTGGATGTCAAAAAAGGCTCTGTGGTAGGTCTTGACGACGTGGCGTATTTCGTGCCTGACATTGCGGGCTACGGTCTCAGTCCGTCGCTCTCCCTCAAATTGCAAGGTCCTGTCTCAGATATGAAAATCACGGGTCTCGACCTTGGACTTGGCGAGGCTACGCAGCTCATCGCCGACGCGAGGGTGAAGGGACTGCCGGATGTCAAGCGGTTGTATTTCGATGTCAATATTGGGCGGCTGAGGTTCAATAGCTACGACATATCGTCCATCCACGTGCCTAATGACACCGTGCCGATGATACCGCTGCCGGATTTCTTGGACGAATTTGGCAGCATGGATCTCACGGCAAGGGCGTCGGGATACACCAACAATTGCAATGTCAAGTGGACTCTCGGCACGCGGCTCGGCGACATTATCGGTGACGTGGCTTGCCGCCGTGTAGATAGCAGTTATAATATAAATGGCGGCATCAAGGCGCACGGTCTCGACCTCGGCGTGATTGCTAGCGACCAGCAGACTCTCGGTCTCTTGACCACCGACGCCAAGGTGAATGTGCGGCTGATGGATTCGGGACGCATAGACGGCAATGTGGACGGCACGGTGGATTCCGTGGGGCTGATGCAATATTATTACCGCAATATCACCATCAATGGCAGGTTCACGCAAAATTCGTTCAACGGACTTCTTGCCGTCAAGGATCCGCATCTCGACATTGATTTCCTCGGCTCGGT
Organism: Bacteroidales bacterium; assembly: GCA_017530465.1. Lineage (GTDB taxonomy): Bacteria > Bacteroidota > Bacteroidia > Bacteroidales > UBA3824 > UBA3824. The sequence continues at coordinate 4,316 of JAFXMJ010000566.1, read as the reverse complement.
GGATGTATCGGGCGCGGGAAAGTACGATTTTGACCTCGATGTCAATCACGCCGACCTCCGCGCCACGCACATATTGTCTGACACGGTTGACAAGGTGAAATTTAGTCTTTCGGCTAAGCTGACCGGCAATTCGCCCGACAATATCAACGGCACTGTGCGGATGACCTCGCCATTAGAATTTGAAAAAGACAGCAAAATCCTTAAACTCAAGCATCTGAACCTCGATGCATACATTGACTACTACGTAAGCAGCATCCCGACACGGCGCATGGTGTTCAGGTCTGATTTTGTGGACGCCGATTTTGAGGGGCGACTGCTTACCTCGCAGGTGACGGCGATACTGTCCAATTTCGTTTACGTGGTGTTCCCGTCGTTGGATTACAAGGGCGAATCCGAGGTGAGGACTCGCCGCCGTCCGTCGCGCCCGGGCGTCATCGACTACAACGACCCCGACTTCAAGCAATATCTTGGCAACAGGTTTGAATTTACGGTGACGTTCAAAGACATGGACAGGCTCACCAATTTCATGATGCCCGAGTTGCGCATCAGCAACAACACCGTTATTAATGGCGGTTTCAATACCCGTCAGCGCAATTCGTGGGTCAACCTCCGCACCGACCATCTTGCATACGAGGATTACAACATCGACAGCCTCAATGTGATGGCGAGGATTTTTGACGACAATTTTGAGTTCAATATGCACAGCGACACTGTTGTGATTGGCGAAAATATCAAGCTCAAGCAGCCCGACTTCGAGGTGCTTGCCAACCACGACACTGCAAGTTTCTCCTTTGTCTGGGACAATTCGTCGGCACTGCGCAACGAAGGTTCATTTGTGGGCAATTTTGTGGTGGTTCCGCACGAAATAGAAGGGCATTTCCCGCTGCTGAAGACAGAGTTTTACCAGTCGATGTTTTATGTGATGGGTGCAAAATGGGACATCCCGCATTCGTCGATTACTGTGGATTCCAATGCCGTGTCCATCAAGGACTTCCTTCTGCGCAACGGCAGACAGATGCTCGCCATCAACGGCAACATTAGCAATTCGCCTGAGGACAAGGTGGACGTGGAATTGCAGGATTTCGACCTCTCGCTGTTCAATTATTTCATAGGCAACAATTCCATCTCTGGACACTCCACTGGTCACGTGTCGCTTTCCAACTTGTACGGCGCGCTGCCATTGGTGGAAGTTTACAATAAGATAGACACGTTGAAAATCAATGATGTTAACCTCGGGCCATTCTCGGCGGAGATTGGATTCCAGCCCGCCGACTCTATGCTCGTGCTTGATTTCTACACGCTTTCAAAGATGCAGAAGAAGAATCTCCACGGCTCGGGCAACGTTGACCTCAAGAGCCAGGAAATCGATTTTACCTTTGATATTGGCAATCTGCCGTCCAGGGTGTTGCGCCCGTTGTTCCAAAACTATCTCAAAGTGCCGAGCACCCAGTTCCTGGACGGCATCACTAAGATTACTGGCAAGCTCGACAGCCCAAAAATCGAGAGCAACCTCAAGCTCAAGGGCGGCTACTTCCATATCGACTACCTCGGCGTGAAATACACCATACAAAATTCGCTCAACATCACTTTGGATAATCACAAAATCACCCTTGAAAAAGTGAAGCTCCTCTCTGGCAAGGCGGGCGTGGCATACCTCGAAGGCGTCATCAACCACGACAACTTCGACAATTTCAAGATGAGCGTGAACCTCCAGCTCAAGAATTTCACGCTGCTCGACGCCAAGGAGACCGACAGCTCCGCTTTTTGGGGCAAGGCGTTTGCATCGGGTAATGTGAGCATCACCGGCGACCCCACGCGAATGATTAATATCGATGCCAAGGTGAAGACCGAGAAAAATACTCAGGTATTCTTGCCGTTGTACGGTGCAAGCGAGGTGAGCAACGATTTCAAGTTCATCCACTTCAAGTCGCCAGAAGACACTGTGGAAATCCACCGTCAACAGGCAGACCTCTCCGACATCCGTATGAACTTCAACCTCGAAGTGACGCCCGACGCCGAAGTGCAGGCTCTGCTCGATGCAAATTCCAGCAACAACCTGAAAGCCTCCGCCTCCGGCAATCTCAAACTAAACGTAACGAGCGGCGGCGATTTCAATATGTACGGCACATTGTCGATGGAAAAAGGTATTTATATGTTTTCGATGGGTACGGTGCTGAGCAAAAAATTTGAGGTCGTCAAGGGCGGCACGCTCCGTTGGAACGGCGACCCGATGGACGCAATTGTGGATCTTCAAGCGATGTATCGTCTTAGAAAAGTGAGCCTCTACAACCTTATGTGCGACGACCGTTACCGCGACAAGAAAGTGCCGGTGCAGTGCCTATTGAAAATGCGCGGCAACCTCATGACGCCTGATATTTCCTTCGGCGTGAAGGTGGAGGACAATTCTGACGTGGCGCAAGGTCAATTGGACAATCTCGACGAGGGCAATATCAATAAGCAGATGTTTTCGTTGTTGCTGCTCAATCAGTTCCAGCCGTTGCCGGGCTTGAGGAGCAGCGAAAGTTCGATGTTTTCGGACATAAATCCGGGCGAAATTGTCAGCAACAAAATCAATCACTGGCTCTCCGATGTCACCGACAAGGTGAATGTAGGTGTTAATTATCAGATAGGCAACGAAACCCAGTCTGACGAACTTGATGTGGCGGTCTCCACTCAACTTTTTGACGACCGTGTGTCGGTGACCACCAATCTCGGCGTAGGCGGCGAGAGCAATGCCGCCGGTGCAAACCAGCGCACCAACAATGTAGTCGGCGAAGTGGAAGTGGATGTCAAGCTCAATAAGTCTGGCTCGATGACTCTCAACGTCTTCAACAAGGCCAACGACGACGAACTCAGCGAGGCGCATTACAAACAAGGTGTCGGCTTGACTTATCGCAAGGAGTTCGACACCTTTGGAGAGTTTTGGCGTGGTTTTGTCAAGTTTTTCACGCCGAGGAGGCGGAAAGAATAATTCGCAGATCTTGCGAATTATAACACGCATTTTTGCTGATAATTCAAAAATTTTTTGCAGTGTCGGGAAGATTGTTTACCTTTGGCGGAGAAACAATTAAAACGATTGGTATTATGGCAAAAAACATCTTCACACGATACGACAATATAAAGAAACTTGCAGGCGAGGGCAGCCCCTACGCCATTGACTGCTATATGCAATATGTAGTCAAATTTTCAAAGGACGACAGGGAGCTGATTGCAAAATTTAGGAAAGACTACGAAGCCAAGCAAAACGACATTTCCGTAATTGAGGACTACACCGAGCAGCAGGTTCAGGTAATAACAACTTTCCTGAACTTTGCCTACGGACTGCCGGAGGATGAGGCAGACTACCAAAAATATGTCCAGCGCATCAAGGAGGCTGACCAGAAGGCAGAAAAGGAGCAGGGCAAGAAGCTCTTGGATTTCAGCACCGAAGAGCAATTCCTCCAAAACCGTTTCAAGCGTTCGCGCAACTATTTCAGCGACACTGCATCAAAGTTCAAAAAAAGTTATCACCGCGTGCAGCGTTGGGTGATGGGATTGAGCCTTGCGGTGTCGGTGGTATCGTTGCTGTTTATCTTCATTGGCAATCTTTCTTGGGCAGAAGGCAGTGTGCCCAAATGGTTTGGCAACTTGGACAATTTTATAGTTGCGGTGATTTCAGGCTTTGCCGCGTGGCTCTCTTCCAACGACAAATTGTGCCGAAATCTTGAATTTTGGGTCAAGTACCGCACCATCAGCGAAGCCCTCAAAAAAGAATACGACCTCTATCAAGGTCGCTGTGGTGTTTACGACATTCCCGACGACAATCCCGACCAATTCGGTCACACCAAAGCCGAAAAACTTTTCCGCATCAATTACGAGGAAATCATCCAAGCCGCCAACGACAGTTTTGTCAGCATCCTCCAAAGCAACATCACCGTTCCCCCCGCCAACGCAGCCGACCAATATGCCAATTCATTCGGCAAAGCTGGCAGCGGAAAGATAGATGACGTTTTGGGTGAGAAGAAGTAGGGACGGGGCTGGGCAACGCTTCCGAAAAAAACGTGTAGTAAGTTGTTTGCGTGGATTTTTGCTTTATATTTCTGTTCAAATATCCTTTTTCAACGACTTCGGATTACGTTTCATATTCCAAAGGGTTTCGATGGTAATCGTGTCATCTCCGATTGAATATATTATCTTGAACAATTTGTCCAAGTTGATGGCACGATACTCCTTATCCATTCCTTGCAGCAATGGTTCTATGCGCCCGCTTTCGGGAAACTTCGCCAAACCGTTTAGGATTTTGTCTAACTCGGTTCGTTTTTTTTTGGTAAGAGCCG
>JAFXMJ010000565.1 GCA_017530465.1 Bacteroidales bacterium | reverse complement strand
CCTTTTGCCTTGGTTTTCACGTCCTTGCGTACCATCACATCGGCAATTCCCGCAATCGACTTGATGACACGTTTCAGCGGTGCCAACATCGATTCGTCCTCCAATCTTATGACCATTTCAACCATAATGTCGCGTTTTAATTTCGTGCCGTAAAATTAGTAAAATTACTTCAATCGGCAAAATTTTCCTATTGCGCAACCATTATTTCGCCGTCCCAAATGATTTTTTATAAAAATTTCGCCGAACAAACAAAAAAACGTAGAGACGCGATTAATCGCGTCTCCACTACATTAATCGCGTCTCCACATCAAATCATTGTGCCATTACGCCAACTTAAAATAATTGGCGTAAGTGTTCATATCCTTGTCGCCGCGACCCGAAACGGTGATTACCACTGTCTCGTCCTTGCCAAACTTCAATTTTGGAAGCATTGCCAATGCGTGCGCACTCTCGATGGCGGGGATGATGCCTTCGAGTTTGGTGAGTTCGAGAGCCGCAGCCATTGCCTCCGCGTCGGTGATTGCAAGCACCTTGGTGCGGCCGACCTTGGCTAGATATGCGTGCATAGGGCCGACACCCGGATAGTCCAAACCCGCCGAAATGCTGTAAGGCTCGGTAATCTGACCGTCCTCGTCCATCATCACGAGCGAGCGGCTGCCGTGCAAGATACCCTCGCGTCCGAGGTGGATGGTTGCCGCCGATTTTTCGGGGTCTTCAAGTCCAAGACCGGCTGCCTCGGCTGCGTAGAGGCGCACTTTTTCGTTCTCAATATAATGATAGAACGTGCCAGCCGCGTTGCTGCCGCCGCCGATGCAAGCCAAAAGATGGTCGGGATAGTCGCGACCGGTCTGTTCTTGGAGTTGCTTCTTGATTTCCTCGCTTATGACGCTCTGAAACCTCGCCACCATATCGGGGTACGGGTCGGGTCCCACGACAGAACCTATAATATAATGAGTGTTGGCGGGGTTGCAACACCAATCGCGTATAGCCTCGTTGGTACCGTCTTTGAGGGTGCGGTTGCCAGACATCACTGGCACAACAGTTGCCCCCAACATCTTCATCCTCTGAACGTTGAGAAACTGACGCTTGACATCCGTTTCGCCCATATAGACCACGCACTCCATATTCATCAATGCGCATACCGTAGCCGTTGCCACGCCGTGCTGACCCGCGCCGGTCTCCGCCACGATGCGAGTCTTGCCAAGGCGACGGGCGAGGAGTATCTGACCGAGGGCGTTGTTGAGCTTGTGCGCACCCGTGTGGCAGAGGTCTTCGCGTTTGAGGTAGATGTTTGCGCCATACTTTTCGCTAAGGCGATTGGCGTGGTAGAGCGCGGTTGGGCGACCTACATAGTCGTGTAGAAGTTGATTGAACTCCGCCTGAAACTGAGGGTCGCCCATTATTTTCAGGTAGTTTTCTTTGAGTTCCACAACGTTTTTGCGGAGGATTTCGGGGACGTATGCGCCGCCAAACTCTCCGTAATAACCGTTTTCGTTGATAGAGTATTTGCTCATTTTATGTTGGTTTTTAATTAGTTGCAGCATCAAAAAAAGGTCTGACGTGAGTTTTACGTCAGACCTTTTTTATATCGTATTCATACATACAAGGCGATTCAACTCACGAATTTCACATACGCGAGCGCCACCACCAATTGTTATATGCCATTGTCGCAATCATTGTTACTATGTTTTGTCGCTGCAAAGTTGGGAAGAAATTTTTTAATGTGCAAATTTTTTTTGAGAAAATTTTTCTTATTTTTGCACATCAAATCATTAACACCAATATTATCAACACCATGAAAAGGACACTTATTATAATTATGATGCTGCTTGCCTCGTCGCTCACGATGGCGCAGCTAAGCCCGGGCGCAGATGGCATCCGTCAAAAACTCGCCGAATACGCCCGCACGCAAAATATGAAAGTCAATTTTGAAGGCGACGCGCTCACCATTCAAAAAGACACCAACGACTATGCAGTGCTATTTAGCGGCAGCAATCCAGTCTTTGTAGAAATCCGCCTCTACGACCTCGACATCAGCGACTGCATCCCCGAATGTATCAAGAGAGCCGCCAACGACGTCAACTACAGCCGCAGCTCCGTCAAGGCGTTCATTACGCCCAACAATCAGACACTGCGTTTCTCGGTGGAGACCTTCGTCAACGACGCCCAGACTGTAATCAACACTTTCCACAAACATCTCGACATACTCCGCGATGCATGGAAAGGCTGCCGCAAAAGGTACGACGAATTTGTTGACAATCTGCCATACGCCAATCGCCGCATGCCATTTGAAGTATATAGCGCAGACATAGCAAACGTGGATCAGGACGACCGGCTCATCACCGACTTAGACGCCGACATCAAGTCGTCAGACTCGCAATACATCAACACATCGCTCTCATTGGTAGTATATGAAGACGGCGACTACCCTATCGGCATCAAGTTCATCACCCCCGACGGCAAAACCTCCAAGGCGGAGCAAGACGGCTCGCCATACACATTCATCAACACGCTACACATAACGCAGCAGCAATCATCATACCTCACCGGCGGATGGGGCAGCGAAAATCCCGGCACCTGGCCCGCCGGTCAATACCGCATCGAGTTTTATTACAAAGACAAACTGTTCTACATCAAGAACTTTGAAATCCAATAACGTAAATCGCATTTGTAAACAAAAATTACCGTCAATTATTTAAGTGTCCTTACGGACAGAAATTTAACAAATCAATTCAAATCTTCCAAATTGACATTTGTAGAATTTGTATAAATTTGTAAAATTTCTCGCGAAGCGACTAAATAAATTGACGGTAATTCTCGTTCAAAAAACCCCGCGACGCCGCAAGGCGTTGCCCGTTACACTGTGACGTGAATCTTTGCCGCCATTTCCTGCACCTTTTTGCGAGCCTCGTCCACAGATGCGGCGCGGGCGAGGAGGACAGCCATGCGGCGGTGTCCGTTGACGCTCGGCTTGCCAAAAATCCTCATCGTGGTATCGGGAATCGAGAGCGCGTCCTCCAATCCGGAGAAAGTGATGTCGTGGCTATCGCCGTCCACAACAATCGCCTTGGATGCCGAGGGGCCATGGAACGCAATGTTGGGAATCGGCAGACCCAAAACGGCGCGGGCGTGCAATGCAAATTCCGACAAATCCTGCGAAATCATCGTCACCATGCCAGTATCGTGCGGACGTGGCGACACCTCGCTAAAAATCACGTCGTCGCCCTTCACAAACATCTCCACGCCAAAAATACCGCGACCGCCAAGAGCCGTAGTAATCTTTTCGGCAATCTTCTGCGCCTTTTCGAGCACGGCGGGGTTCATAGGCTGCGGCTGCCACGATTCCTGATAGTCGCCGTCTTTTTGATAATGACCAATTGGCTCCAAGAAACTCGTACCGCCAATATGACGCACGGTGAGGAGCGTTATCTCATAATCAAACTTTACAAAACCCTCCACAATCACCTTGCCCGCACCTGCGCGTCCGCCTTCCTGAGCGATGTGCCACGAGCGGTCGATGTCTTCCTCGCTTTTAATTACCGACTGTCCGTGTCCCGAGGAGCTCATGATGGGCTTCACCACGCACGGGATGCCAATCTCCTTGACAGCGGCGCGAAATTCCTCCTCCGTGGCGGCAAACTTGTAAGGCGACGTCTTGATGCCCAATGTCTCGGCGGCAAGGCGGCGTATGCCCTCGCGGTTCATGGTCAGGAAAGTGGCGTTTGCAGTTGGGATTACATTGTAACCCTCCTTTTCCAATTCTATAAGGGTCTGGGTGGCAATGGCTTCCACTTCGGGGATGATGAAATCGGGTTTTTCGGCTTCAATGATTTCGCGCAGACGCTTGCCATCGAGCATCGACACCACATAACTCTTGTAAGCTACGTGCATTGCGGGAGCGTCGGCGTATTTATCGAGGGCAACTACCTGTATGCCAAATCTTTGCAATTCGATGGCAATCTCCTTGCCCAATTCGCCCGAGCCGCACAGCACAGCCTTCTTGCCACGCGGACGGTTTAATGTTCCAATCTCTAACATAGTTTTCGACAATTTGTTGGTTAGTTTATACCGCAAAAATATACAAAAAAAGCAATCATCAGCGTTTTATAACAACAAAAATTTCACTAATTGCCAACAAATATCTAACTTTGCCCAAAACTCAACAAATAACAAAACAAAATTAATTGCAAAATGAAGCATATCACAACCCAAAAAACAATCCTTGCCACCGCTCTTGCACTCTCTGCCACGGCAGGCGCACACGCACAGTGCATCAGCGGCAACTGTTTTGACGGCTATGGGGTATACCAGGAAGAACGATACCGCTACACAGGTTTCTTCGACAACGGTACCCCAAACGGCCACGGCGTACTATATTATAATAGTGGCAGCATCTACTCTGGCGAGTTCAAAAATGGAAAACGCAATGGCCAAGGCACATATTACGATGCATCGGACGGTACACGACTCATCGGTTTTTTCAAGGATGGTGTACCGCACGGACCAATCGACGAAATCCAGTCTAACGGCAAGACGTACAACGACGTGTACAAAGACAACAAGCCAATTGATCCGAAACCCACCAAAGGCACTGTGTACGGAGAAAGCAAAAACGGCTACAACGTCACACTCTACGAAGACGGCTCACGCTATGTAGGCATGAACCGAAGCAACAAGCACAACGGATGGGGTACGCTCACCAAAGATGACGGCTCCATATACACCGGAGAATTTTTGGACAACAAGTTCAACGGCTTTGGAACACTCACAAGCCCCGACGGAACCATCACTGAAGGCATGTGGGAAGACGATCGTTTTGTCGGCGAACTCAAAAACCAGATTGGCTGTGTGAGCGGCGACTGCAAAAACTCCTACAGCGTCCTCGTCAAAAACGGCGAAAAATACATCGGCGAGTTCAAGAACGGACTCCCGCACGGCATGGGCAGGTACATACTTCCCGACGGCAGCAGCTACGTAGGCAGCGTCGTAGCAGGCAAAATAGACGGCTACGGCACTATCACATACGCACCGTCCGAAGATCCCAAAGCTCCCAAAAAATACGTGGGAGACATCCAAAACGGGAAGCCCAACGGATACGGCGCATTACTCTACAACAATGACGACTTCTACTACGGACATTTCTCCAACAACGTATATGATGGGCAAGGCGTCTATGTAGAAAAATCGACCCTCAAAAGGAAATCGGGCGTGTATTACAAAGGTGAACTCGTAAAAGAATTGCCAGAACAAGAGTTTGACCTCATCTTCGGCAACAAGGATGGCTACGGACTTCGACTCACCGAAGGCGGACGCTATATGGGCAACCTCCAGAATGGCATACCTAATGGGCAAGGCACTCTCGACACATACGACGGCTTGTCCATCTACTGCGACGACTTTGAAGACGGACTCGCCAATGGCTATGGTATGTGCGTAAATAGCAACAACGGCACAAAATACATCGGTCAAATCCGTGACAACAAGGTAAGCGGCAGGGGCTTAATGTTATATCCCAACGGAACCAAAGAAAAGGGAACTTTTAGAGACGGCGTCCTTACGCAGGAAACCGCTATGTCCGCCAACATCCAGAAGCCTGATGTAGGCTGGAACGCTCCTCAGCAATACAACACCAACGTAACGGAAGGCTCTTATACCGTAAAACTTTGTGTAAGTTCCTCATCACCAATAGAAGAAGTATCCCTCTTCCTCAACAGCAAACCCGTTGTCAACAAGAACGTAACCGGTGTCAAGAAAGCGAACGACCCCTTATGCGACTACACATTTGAGTTCAAAATACAACTCGAGCCAGGACGCAACGAAGTCATGGCGGCTGTGAAAAACGCCGGCGGCACCACCAAAACCGACGTACGATACATTTCAAGGGTTTCGTCAGATGCCATCAGCAAACAAAAGCGCGTAGCCCTCGTCATCGGCAACGGAGCATACACCAACATCCCTGCGCTCAAAAACCCCACCAACGATGCCAGCCTCATGGCAAAAGAACTCAGGGCTCTTGGATTTGAAGTAATAGAGCGCACCCACGTCAACCGCGACGAGATGAAAGACGCAGTATATCAGTTTGGCGACCGACTCAGGGAAACCAAGGCTGTGGGTCTCTTCTTCTACGCAGGTCACGGCGTACAGGTGGACGGCATCAACTACCTCGTGCCTGTCAACGCCACTCTTGAAAGAAGGGAACAGGTCGAGAATGTTTGTTTCAGCATCAGCAAGGTGATAGGACAATTGGCATACGCACAAAACGACCTCAACATCATCATCCTCGATGCCTGTCGTAACGACCCATTTGCATCCACAGGCGGCGGAGGCGGTCTTGCACAGTTTGACGCACCCAAAGGAACATTGATTGCCTACTCCACAGCCCCGGGCAAAACGGCAGCCGACGGCGACGGCAACAACGGCCTCTACACCGAACAGCTCGCCAAGGCAATCAAGAATCCCGAATACAAAATGGAGGACGTATTCAAGCAAGTACGCACCGAAGTATATCGCATTTCCCATGAAGCAGTACAGAACGGCAAAATGCCCGAAGAACAAATTCCGTGGGAAAACTCCTCAGTCTTCGACGACTTCTACTTCGTAAGGTAATGGCAATGCACAACGCATAATGCATAATAAAAAAAACGCAGTTCGATGTTCTCGGACTGCGTTTTTTATTGGTGATTGATGCTAATTTCCCTTATTTGTTCTTCAAGAAACCGCTGAGGGTATTGAGCAGGACGTTGATTTCGATGGGCTTGGT
>JAFXMJ010000564.1 GCA_017530465.1 Bacteroidales bacterium | reverse complement strand
TCGCGCCAAGATTCCTTGTATTCGATGTTTTGGTTTTCTGCGTTCATAATCGTCGTTTTGTTTGCGACAAATGTAATAAAAGATTTTGTGATGGCAAAGATATTTTGGTGACAGATATTCCATTTTGGAATAAATGGCAGTTGTCAAGGATTACTTAACTACTCTCAACAAACTTCCTTGTAAACAAACCGAACCCCCATATCTTCCAAAAATGATTGTACTTCTTTTAACGTAGACACAAACTCTTTTGCAGTCCCGACGACCATAACAATCAAGTTTTCCTTGTAACATCTTTTTGAGTAATATAAGGCTTGACCCAACAAACGCTCATAAGCACTACTATTTCCAACTATTTGTTTTGCAAGTTTGAGTTCAATACCACAACACTTGCCATCGAATAGGTCTAAATCACATTTTAATCCCAAAAATCCGCCGACAGCATATTGTCTATGGATATTTGTAGAGCCATACTCTTCACGTAATTGCTTGGCAATGACATTTTCTACATCAGTTTCACACTTACCATAATACTGATGTTTTTTAACAACCAATTTGTCGTTTATAAAGGATATAATGTCCCTTACTGTTGGAATTACCTGTCCTTCTTTAGTTTCCATTATTAACTATATTTACATTACCTTGATGTCATAAATTGCGACATCAAGTAGCTAATCTACCTTGATGCCACAATTTGCGATTTTAAATAGTCTCCACTATTCCCACTCCACCAAAATCCTAAACACCTTGCCCGGTGTATCGCTCCAAGTCTTCAACGCTTCGGCGGCTTGGCTTGTATCTCATTTCGGGCTTTTGAGGAAGTATTGGAAAGTTTACTGCCCCAAAACTTCCCAAAGACCGCCTTTATCGGGACCAACACGGTTTATCAACTTTCCTCTCATCGCTTCTATGTTTTTGCTAACAGCATTTTCACTAATGCCAATATTATCAGCCATTTCTGTCTTGGTAATATAAGGGTTAGCAAGTATCAAACGTAATATACGAATGCGGTTTTCTGTCAATTTAATACCCTCTGTCTGCCCTTTTTCTATCAACTTTTCTATCAACTTTTCTGTCAACCCACGGCTTTGAGGATTGATAGTAACTGATTTTTCACTATTATCATTAACCCCATCATTAACCTTTTCATTTACCCCATCCACTTTCAACTCTTTGGCAAGGTTGATGTATTTTTCGCTTGCAGGACAATTTACCATAAGGCCGCCTGAATTTTCTTGTGGTTCAGGTAGTTTGGCATTGCGGAATTTACAGATGTCAGATATATTATGGTAGCCGCGTCCCCAACTCTCCACATATCCCGCCTTGAAAAACACGTTGGCGATGTTGGGATTACGAGGTTCGGAGGAATGAGGCTTGTAGAGACTCTCCACAGGCACATCCACGGGCATTTTGCCAAAGTTCCAAATGCGGATATTTTGAGCGTAAACCCTTATTTGAATAGGAGTTGGCTTCATATAGTCGCGGTGAATGACGGCGTTCAAGAGAAGTTCGCGGAATGCCTCTTTTGGAAAAAAGAACGTTTCTTTGCGGTGGATGCCATCGTAACTGATAAGAGCCTTCATATACTTGGTGTAAATCAAGTCCATAGTCTTTTCCACTTGCATAATCAGAGAACCGTGTATTTCGTCTTGATAGAGAATGTCGGCGTCGTTGTCGGCAAAAAAGCCGATTTTGATGTAGGCGCAAGTTACAAATTTTTCGGGGTCGGGGTGAAAGCACATCACGGCGGCCTTGGTTAGGTAATCATTTTCGTACAGACGCAAATTTCGCATCAAAACCTCGTCTGGCACTTCCAATGATTCGCGGTCGAGACGGTTGTGATCCAACGCCATACGTTTGAAAAGCCTTATCGAATCCCTATCCAAATCATCAACTTTGACAAACGGCACGGGAACGCTGTCCCACGTCCTGCCTTGGACGGCAAGTATCATCTTATCGAGTTCAAACCCTGTAACTTCCTGTGTGGTAGAGCCTGAACGTTTGTAATACTTGCCGTGGTAACTGACAGGGAAGGGATATTTTTCCACAACGATTTGAAGATAATCTTTGCCGTCGTTTTGGTGGAGGTTGACGGCGCAAATCAATCCCATCGTATGTAGAATTTTGTTAGGAATGTCCTCGCAAAGACGTTTGCTGTTGTCCACACCGCACACTTCACCCAAATCGTCAACACCGACATAAAGCACACCTCCGTCGGTGTTGGCGAATGCACAAATCCATTTTAGGTATTCGTCTTGCCAAGTCTTTTTAAACTCAGTATGTTGACTTTCAGACTTTTGTAACTGCATATCCTATCGTAATGTTTTATTCCCACTCCACCAATATCCTAAACACCTTGCCCGGTGCATCGCTCCAAGTCTTCAACGCTTCGGCGGCTTGGGTGGGTTTGATGATACGGCTGATGAATTTTTCGATGGGGGCGTTGGCGTTGGTGAGGTATTTGATAACTGCCTCAAAATCCGATGGATTGGCATTGCGCGAACCCATAATGTCGAGTTCCTTTTTTACAAAAAGGCTCGTGGTGAGGGCAATGTCGGCTTTGGCGTAACCGATGCAGATAATGCGACCTGTGAACGCCACT
>JAFXMJ010000563.1 GCA_017530465.1 Bacteroidales bacterium | reverse complement strand
GCCACAAATAATTGTAAACCAAGGCTTTTTGAACGTAAAAGCAAGCACGCGGTCATAAAATTTTTGAACACCTTTTGTGATTGCGTTGCCGTCGGTTTTCACCGTGCCGGGCTTGATAATCTTGACTTCCAAAAACGGAATCACCGTTACGGCAAGCAACAGCGAAACCATCAGATTTATAGTAATCGTCCACGGAAAATCCCTCAGCGCATCGTAAAAAGTGCCTTTCATCGTTATCAAAAACGGAAAGAAAATCGCACATATACAGATAGTTGCGAGCATCATCGGCATAAAATATTTTTCGGCAGATTTCAGCGCGGCTTTTTTCGGCTCCATCCCCAAGTTGATGTATTCGAGGTAGCCGTCAATCACCACGATTGAATTATCCACAATCATTCCCAAAACCACAATCAGCGCGGCGAGGGTTACGATATTTAGTTCAATGCCTGCGAGATACATCACTGCGACTGACACAAATGTGCTCAGGGGAATCGTTATCGCCGCCACAATCGCCGAGCGCAACGGAAACAGCACCATCATCACCACAATTATCACCGCCATCGCAATCAAAAGGTCGCGCAAAAACGAATTTATGCTCATCGAAACCACTTTTGGCTTGTCGGCAATTCGGGTGATTTTTACGTCTTCGGGCAGTTCGTTAACGCGGTAATTTTCAAGCACTTGGTCAACATCCTCGCCGTATTTGACAACGTTGTTGCCGGGTATCATTTCCATCGACAGCAATACGCACGGATGACCATCCTGCTCGATGCAAGCCTCGTTGGGCGGATATTCGCGCCTGACCTCGGCAATGTCGCCGACGCGGACAGTTTTGCCGCTCAGAGGGTCGGAGTAAATTATCTGATTTTCAATTTCTTGCACAGAATTATTAACAGACTCAACGTGCAGCGGCACTTGACTGTCAGCATTGTTGATAGAGCCGCTAATCGTATTGAAACCCTGCGCCTGCAACTGCGACAGAAACATCTGCTGTCCGATTCCGTAAGCCTCTAATTTTCTGCGGTTTATGTAAATAGAAATCCGCTCTTTTTGTTCGCCGTAAATGTTGACATTAGCCACCGAGGGAATTTGCCGCAGACGGTCGGACAGATTGTCGGCGTAAGTCTTTAATTCTCTGTAACTTCTGTCGGCACTTTCCACCGCAATCAAGAGCGCGGACGTGTTGCCAAAATCGTCGTTGACAATCACCGCCAAAACCCCGGACGGAAGTTGCAGTTTGTAATTGTTGACACCGTGCTTGATTTTGCTCCAAACTTCGTCTTTGTTGTTGACATTGTCGTTGAGTTTCAACATAATAATCGCCATTCCGTTTTGCGAAGTCGAGGTGGTTTTGGTGCGGTTGACCTCCGGAAAAGTAAAGAGATAACGCTCCAAGGGACGTGTAACCTGCTGCTCGATTTCCTCGGTGGTCGCGCCCGGATACACCGCCACCACAACTCCCTGACGGATAACCACGTGCGGAAATTCGTCCTTGGGCATCACATACATCCCGTAAATGCCCGCAACGAACAAAATACCGATTATCAGCAACGATATTGAATAATTTTTCAAAGGCCATTCAAGCCATTTCATTTTACTTTTCATAAACATATTTTTATTTAACACCGAATTCAACAAATTAAACAAAATTCTATACAGTAATTTTTATTCAACTAATGCCGCAAGCGGCCTCGAATTTAACAAAAATGGCATACAGAAAATTAGTTAAATTCGTAAAATTGAAATTAACTTGTTTAATTTCAAGTTATTAGTAATACGTTTTATTTGTTAAATTCGGTGAGAATTTAATTAATTGTCAAAGTGTTTTCGCTGAGTTTTTGCCAACCTTCGATGACCACTTTTTCGCCGCCGTGGAGACCGCTGAGAATTTCGATTCTGTTGCCCGAAAGTGCGCCGGTTGTAACCTGCGTGCGGTGAGCGGCGTTGTCATTACCAATAGTCCAAACGAAAAACGTACCGTCAAAACGTTTCTGCACCGCCGTAACAGGCAGAGTGATACACTTTTGCGCCGTAGCCTGACCGCCACCAAAATCAAATGAAACCTCAGCCGCCATACCGGGAAGGAGTTTTTGATTTTGATTTTTAACATTGATTCTAACGTCGTAAGTGTGCGTCAAAGCATCGGCGACAATGCCCTTTTCGATTTTTCCGCCATTGAGATTGATGTTTGCCGCCTCGACCTTGATGTCCGTTTTCGTACCGTCGTTGATGTCCGAAATTTCCTTTTCGGGAATGGACACTTTTATCTTCACAGAATTGATGTCGAGGATAGTAACAACGGCTTGTGCGGGGAGTGCGGTTTCGCCTGCGCCGACGAGTTTTTTGCCGATGATTCCGCTTTCGGGAGCGGTGAGACGGCAGTCGGCAAGGTTTTTCTGAGCGGCTTCGAGTTGCGACTTTGCCTGAGAGTGTTTGCTCTGAATTTCAACCCATTGCACCTCCGGCAAAGAGCCGTTGTCGTAAAGCATTTTATAACGTTTGATGGCGTCGTCAGCCTGCGACAAAGCGGCTTTTGCAACATCAAGCATATTGCGCGCCTGAGTGTCGTCCATTTCGGCAATCAGTTGACCCTTAGCGACTTTCTGACCTTCCGAAACCAAAACTTTTTTCACCACGCCCATACCCGTAAAACTTACCGAAACGGCTTCGTTTTCTTCCACAATACCGCTGTAAGTGCGTTGCAGGGCGGTATTTGCGCCGCTTGCTGTCTCGGTAACAACCCGGATTGGCGGCTTCTGTTTCTGTACTTGCTGACTCTCGCCGCATCCGACAATCAGCAATGCTAACATCAAAAGTAAAACAATATTTTTCATAATCTTAATTTTAAATTTCGCTGCAATATTACGGCATTTTTGCACATAATCAGTTATCTGTTTTTCCGTAAAAATGTCCGATTTTTCCATCAATTAACAATTAGAACATAAAACGCGAAAATTTAAACATAATTATTGGTAAAAAATGACTACTTTTGCAGTATCAAAACTCCAAAAAAATGCAAAACGAAGAGGTAACAATAGAAAGTTTCGTTGGCAACGACGATGTAAAAATCGGCTATTCGGACAACGACATTATCATCATCGACGACATTCAGAAATTCGTCGAATTTGGGGCGGCGCGTCTTACGATGAACGGCGTAGCGATATGTACATCGGGCAAAATTCATTCGACAGTAAACTCACAAATAATCGAATTTGGCAAAAATCAAGTGGCGGTTTTTCCGAAAAACACAGTCGTAACGGATTTTATGATTAGCCCCGATTTCAAATTGAAAGCGATGTTTTTCACCGACAATATTTTGCAGAGTTTTCTGCACGAAAAAATGAACATTTGGAACGAAATTGTCTATGTTCATCGCAGCAACATCCTGACCCTCACCGATGAAGACGTTGCATTTTTTGAACATTTTTACGGTATGCTAAAAATGGCAATCGGTCGCAATATGGACAACCCATACCGCACAGAAATTGTTCAGGCATTTTTGAGGGCGGCGATGTTGGCGGCGTGCGGTGTATTGAAGTCGATGATTCATAGCGGTTTGGACGGCAACAATATGTCAGAAAAAAACACCTCGTCGAAAGTGTATTTTCAAAAATTTCTTGACCTCCTGCACACGCCCGGCAATCACAGCCGCAGCGTTGATTTTTATGCAAAAAAACTCTGCATTTCGTCCAAATATCTTTTGGCGGTCTGCAAGGCAAATTCCGGCAAGACGGCGAGCAAATGGATTACCGAGGCGGTGTTGGAACAGATTCACCATTATCTCCGCAATACCGACCTGACTATCAAACAGATATGCGAAATTATGGATTTCCCCAACCCGTCGTTTTTCGGCAAATACGTCAAGGAACATTTGGGCGTAACGCCGATGGAATACAGGAATCACAAAGAGAAAAAAATCTAATCCGCGTTCATTATTTTCTTTCCGGCTTTTATGGTATAGATGATGCCGAGGACAAAAACCACGACGGCAAGCCAGTAAATCTCAGTCAGACCGACAAGCGAACTTGCCAAAAACGACAAACCAATCAGTGCGATAATTTTTACGAACTTTTTGCGGACATATTCTTTTCTCTTTTTTTCGTCTTTCGGAAAAGAATATGTACCATGAAACAAAATTATCGGGTCGCCAGACAAATATGCTATTCCGGCGTAAAACAGCAGCCCAAAGCCCATC
>JAFXMJ010000562.1 GCA_017530465.1 Bacteroidales bacterium | reverse complement strand
CGAGTTTTCTATAAACTGAGGGTCGATGTCGTCTGCCAAATCCTTGGTAATCTGTTCGTAAGAACCCGACGCAACGTTGATTACAATCAAGTCGGTAAGTCCTGACAATTGCACCGACATCACCATATTGAGTCCGTCGTCGCTGTAAGACATAGAGAATACCTTGTCGAATTTTGGCAGCATCCTGCGCAACATTTCGCCGGTGGTGGTATTGTATTGATATAGATATACATAGCCCTGCTCCTCAATTACAAAACTTATCAGTTGTCCCGATTTGTGCCAGGCTGCCACGGGGTAATTGTAATCAACGTTGCGTCGGGTTCTTACGAACAGATTACCAAGGATTTGGCAGACGACATCGACCCTCAGTTTATAGAAAACTCGACGCAAATTATATTTGCCTCCAACCGTCTCTCAGACACGATGCGCGTGGAAAAAGTGGACGACCACGACAAAATCGGCAAGACATACGACCTTTTTGTCTATGATTACAAGCACAAATCGAACGTACTCCGCCGCATCACCAACACCAAATACGAAAACGAAACCTCCCCGGCGGAAATTTCGCACAATTCGTTTTCGTATCTCTCCGACCGCAACGGCATAGTCAACCGCTACGCATCGGTCTATGACAGCACCATCATCGCGATAGATACTGTGGTGCATTACCGATATACCAACAATTACAAACCTGTATCCAACAAGCGTCACAGCATCCTGCACCTCAATATCAGCAAGCCGCAAAACAAACTTACCTTCAATTCGCGCAACCGTGGACGCTACGTGATGCAGACCGAGCCAATCCAAAACCGTGAACACCTGCCCGCCATCCTGCAACCCACATATTTCCGCGCCATTGTTGACAAGAAGCAGCAAAAGACGGATTCTCTGGAAGCAGTGAAGCAGCACAAGGCAAAACTCGAACGCCAACGCATAGACAGCATCGTAGCCAATCCGCCCAAAAACCTCATCCACCCCGACAGTATGAAGTACGACATCACCAATTATTACTTCGAGGAGGAAAAAAGTCTAGCGCACCAGTTGATTTTTTACAACGAGGACTTGAAGGCGCGCCACATCAACGAAAAGATGGAGCGACCCACACAACGACTGTACTTCACGACATTCTACACCGACTACTTGGTGAGCCAAGTGGATTTTTCGTCGTTGAGCCAAGGCTACCAGCCATTTACGGGCGGGCCATATTACTTCGATCCAGGTGCGTCGGCGTTTTTCAAGGTTGGCATCAAGGATTTGTTTGAGGATTACAGGCTGACGGCGGCGTTCCGCATCGGCGGCAATCTCGACAGCTACGAGTATTATTTCTCCCTCGAAAATCTCCGCAAACGCCTCGACAAGCAGTATGTATTCCACCGCAACACATACACCACCGAAGATTACGCCAAAGTGGCGTCCAACGAAGTAATGTTCATAGCAAGCTACCCGTTCAGCCAAGTATCGGCAGTGAAAGGCACTCTCGGACTCCGTTACGACAAGGCTGAGCCGCTCGTCATCGACACCTACAACCTCGACCAAGACCAAGAATACCAAGTATTTGCAAAGGCAAAAGCCGAATACGTATTCGACAATTCGCGCCAAATCACCACCAACATCCCCGCCGGCATACGCGGCAAGGTATGGAGCGAGCTTTACCAACAATTGGAAGGCCGCTACGACATCATTTCGTCGTGGGGATTCGATTGGCGATATTATCAGCCACTGCACCGCTGTATGATATTTGCGGCACGTGTGGCAGGCGCAACATCCTTTGGCTCAGGCAAAATACTCTATTACCTCGGCGGCGTGGACAATTGGACAACATTCTCGTCAGACATCAGCAAGAGGTTCGACCAGTCTATCCGCATCGACAACGAGGAAAATTACATCTATCAGGCGGTCGGCACCAATATGCGCGGCTTCATCCAAAACTGCCGCAACGGCAACACCTTCGCCGTACTCAACACCGAACTCCGCCTGCCCCTGTTCCGCTACATATTCAACCGTCCGCTCAGCAGCAAGTTAATCAACGATTTCCAAGTTGTGGGCTTCTTTGACGCTGGTTCGGCGTGGACAGGACTCATCCCCGGCACCGACAATGCCTACAACAAATTTGACCTCGTGGACGGCCCAATAAGGATGATAATTGATGTAGAAAGGCCCTCGATGGTGGCAGGATATGGATTTGGACTCAGGACAAGCATCCTCGGATACTTTATGCGCCTCGATTGGGCGTGGGGTCTGGAAGGCCACGTAATACTCCCGAGGACGTTCTACTTCTCGTTGGGATTGGATTTTTAATGATAATAATTGCGCCTTTTATCGTGTCCTCAGCGACGGGTAAAAGGCGTATTTTATAAGCTCCACATCTTGCACGTCGCCATTGTGATGGATTACGGAAACAATGTCGAAGCGCACTTCCTCGTGCCGTTTGTTTTTGCGGATATAACCATTTGCAGCACTTATAAGATTGCTCTGCTTAGATTTTGTAATGGCTTCCGTCGGCGACAAGAGCGAATTGACCTCACGGGTTTTCACCTCTATAATTGCCAAAAATTCGCCATCCAATGCCACAATATCAAGTTCAAGATGACCGCAACGCCAGTTACGGTCGAGGATTACATATCCCTGACTCTCCAAATACTTCACAGCGGCATCCTCGCCAATTTGTCCAATGTCTTTTGTTGTCAACATAATGAAAAGAATTTTGACTACAAATATACATAAAAAACAGCAATAACGATATATGTTTGAAATTAGAATATTGAATTTTTAATGGACAAAAAAAGACGGCCGTGAAATTCATCACAGCCGTCCTGAAAAAATTGGCGATTACCTACTCTCCCACATTGCATCGCAGTACCATCGGCGCAAGCGGGCTTAACTTCTCTGTTCGGGATGGGAAGAGGTGGAACCCCGCCGCTATCGTCGCCTAAAATATCATAAAAATCTTTGACAGACTGGACAAAATATCGTAAACCGTTCCGACAGGT
>JAFXMJ010000561.1 GCA_017530465.1 Bacteroidales bacterium | reverse complement strand
TGGAAATTTCTGACAGTTCGTAATATACGTTGCCGAGGCTGAGGCTCGTGGCACCAATGAAATGCTTGTCGCCAAGTTCTGTGGCGTATCGGAGGCTCTGAGTGTATGATTCTACTGCGTCGTTGAATTTCATATTGTAGTATTGAGCCCACCCGATGTTGTCGTAACTCGCCATAAGAGTCCATTTGTCGTCGTAACGCTGTGCAATGTCTATTGCGAGTTTGCCGTATTTGATAATGGTGTCGGGGTCGTTGACGAGTGCCGAAATCTTGACGTAAATTTTTGCTTTGGAGGTGTCGCTGTCGGCTTCGGCTGCCTGTCGCAATAGGCTGTCGAAGAAATCATCGCTTTGAGGCGTGGCGTTGAGTGCCATTATGAGACATATTATTAATGTAAGGCAGCGTTTCATATCGTGTAATGGTGCGGCGCATAAATCACCATTATTATTATACGTAATTGCGGCTGATTTTGTTTCGGAATTGTGAGGATTTTTATGAAAAATTCATATCCTGACTCCAACTATTGTGATGTCGCCAGTCTGTGGGTGGCTGTCGGTGATGGCGTCGATGGCTACTTGCTGCTCGTCGGCGTGGTGTGCGGCAAGGGTCTTGCAGATGTCCTCGGGAGAGTTGCCGTCTGACGACATCATACGACGCGTATTGTTGGAGTATAGGAATAGATAATCGCCTTCAATTAATTGTACCACAGTGTCTTCTCGTTTGGTCGATTTGAGTGTTTCTGATGTATCGCCGCGCACGATGACGGCGTCGTTGTTGATGGCGGCATAGCGCATTAGGTTGTTGTCGTCGATGATGCATATTGATATTGCAATCTCCACGCCTGCGCCAATTGAGCCCCTGACCTTTTTTTCTACTTGGGCGAGGATTTCTGCGGGCGACGCCTTGACGTCAGATGGTATCTTGTTGGTGGTTTCCTTGACGGTGTCCACTACGAGCATGCACGCCATCGCGCCCGGCACTCCGTGCTGACTGCTGCCGCCAACAGCTATGTACCTTTCTCTTTCTGTGCCTTTCACCAAGTACCAGTCGCCGCTAACAATCTCCTGCGGGCGGTATATCACGATGCTATTGTGGAATACGGTTTCAATCTCTTTCTGTGAACTCGTCGCCGCCATCTGGATTCGTCGGGCATACGACATACTTTGGATTATCTTTTCGGAGGTCTCCTGCAATTCACGCTTTTGACCTTCTATCATTGCTTGCTGCGTGAGAATCTGTGC
Organism: Bacteroidales bacterium; assembly: GCA_017530465.1. Classification (GTDB taxonomy): domain Bacteria; phylum Bacteroidota; class Bacteroidia; order Bacteroidales; family UBA3824; genus UBA3824. The sequence goes on along the minus strand of JAFXMJ010000561.1, from coordinate 3,893 downwards.
GTTGCGTGTGGCGATGTTCTTGACGGCGCGTCGTGTGGCGAGCCATGACGCAATTATGATAGCAGCTATGGCAATCACTGCAAACGAAATCGCCACTATTGCCGCCATAATGCGCTGTTTTTCTCGTTCTGCCTCCGCCTGACGCTCCAACGCTCTCTTCCTTTGGCTTTCGAGGTTCATTTTTACCTGTTCCACCTTGTCGCGGGCGTTGTAGGCGGCGGTCTGCGCCACGGCGTCCGCTCCTGTATGCACCTGCTGCGCCTCGTTGAATTTGTCGAGGTAGAGCAGGGCGTTTTTGTAATCGCCGGTTTTTTCGTATGCTTCGGCGAGCAGGTTGTAGGTGATGTTGGAGAGGTAATTGAAATTCTCCTGCTCGGCGATGGCGATGCACTGACGCAGCACCTCGATGGCGCGGCGGTATTTCTGTTCGTACATCAGCTGACGGGCGTGGATGTGGAGGTTCGTTATCTTGTTGTCAGGAATAGCCGAAATGTGGTTGGCGTAATGGTCGTACAATTCAATGTAGTGCTGCGAACTGTCGATGTAGCGGTCGTCGTAGTAAAACTTGGCGAGCGAGAGGTTGCAGTATATGATTTCGGCGTAGTTGTTGTACCTGAGAGCCTCGTAGTATTGGTCGAGGTCGTCGGCTTTGCTGAAATATTCCTCCGCCTTCATAGCCCATGCTTTGGCGGATTTGACGCCCTCGATGTCTGTGTCTTCGGGCGACACGATGGAGCCGAGCTGCTTGGCATAGACGCCCATTTCGGCGTAGTCGCCGGTCTTTCGGGCAAGTTTGAGTGCTTCGTGGAGCGTCTCTTGAGCGATTTTGCCCATTTTTTGGTTTTGGTACACGTCGGCTATCTCCGAATATGCGTAGCATATATTGAGGGTGTCGTGTGCCTGTTTGGCTTTTTCGAGCCCTCGGTAGAGGTAGTTCCACATATCCTTGTAATTCTTGGTGTAGCGGTGGCAGGCGGCGATGTTGATGTATGTCATAGCTGCGTCACCCTTCTTTTGGCATTTTTCGAATAGAGCCGCCGCTCGCTGGTACTTGTCGAGGCTTGTCGCAAAGTCTTTTTGTATGAAATACGCCCAACCTAAGTTGGAGTAGCACTGCGCCATGGCGTCGAGGTTGATGACATCGATGAATTGTAGGGCTTGTTGTGCGTACTTGATTGCTGTGTCGGGTTCGTATGCCAACGTGCCGATTTCCATACAGATTTTGGCTTTCTGCTTATTGTCGGTGGCGGCATAGAAAGCCTGGCGCAGGCTGTCCACCGGGTCGGTGTCCTCCTGCGCGACGGCGTCAGGCGCAAGTCGCAATGTGACTAATAATATGGTTAATATGGCGATTGCTTTCATTTAGTTGCGTTAAATCCTGATACCCACGAGAGTCCTGTCGTCCACCTGAGGTTGCTCTCCTGCGTATGTTTCCAAATCTTTTTCAAAAATTGCCATCTGCTGCTGCATCTCGAGGGCGTAATGCTCGGCGAGGAATGTGGTCAATTTTTTCAGCGAGTATTTCCTGTATTCTTCGCCGCCCGTCTGGTCTTGTATGCCGTCCGAAAAGAGGTAAACTGCGTCGCCTCGTCTTACTGGCATCTCTGTGGTGGTGAAGTGCTCCTTTTCCCTTACGTAGTTGCCGATTGGGTTGGCGTCGCCCTTGAGCCGTATGGCTTCGCCGCTGCTGATGAGTATTGCGCTCTGGTTGGCACCGCCAAACAGCAGCCGGTCGCCTTCGGGGGGCAGCACCACTATCGACATATCCATGCCGTCGTCGATGATGGCCTTGCTGTCGCCGACGTTTTTGTTGAGTGCCTTCTTGACAGCCACGCGCATCTCGTCGAGCATCAGTCCGGGCAGGATTGCCGTCGATGAGTGCTTGAGCCTGTAGGTGATGTCTTTCACCGCGCTTACGCCGAGCATGCAGAGCAGTGCGCCAGGTATGCCGTGACCTGTGCAGTCGGCTTCTATCATTATCCTGTGCCCCTTCAAGGCGGTTGCCATGTACCAGTCGCCGCTCACGATATTGCGCGGACGGTAATACACGAAGTTTTCAGGGAATATTGCCGTCACGCTTTCCTGACTGCCGATAGCTAATGATTGTATTTTGGAGGCGTACTCTACACTCGACAGTATTATCGACTGCGCTTCCTGTTCGTCGTTTTTCTGCTTGGCGATGATGTCGCGCTGCTTGAGGAGCTGGTCGTTGCGGTCGTTGAGCTCCTTATTGAGCCGCCGTTTTTTGCGGAGAGATAATATGATTGCCAATACGATCAATATTACACCTACAAGACATTCCATTAATGTCCGTATTACCTTCTGCCAATGTTCTTTGTCGGCGGCTTCCTGTGCTTCGCGGTATTTGGTTTCGTTGTTTTGGCGTTCACGAGCCGCATTGATTTCCGTCTGCGCTGCAAAATTGGCTGTGCGGTTCATATTTTCCTCGGTGCCGAGCTTGTTGAAGAGGTCGTTGTATTTCCTCTTGGCAGTGTAAGCCTCCTTGTAGTTGCCGAGGGCGGAGTGGGCTATCGACAGCTGTTTGTAAACCTCCGTCATATCCCTCATGCTATTGTCGCCCACGGGCAGTTGTGCGGCGTTTTCAAGCAATGGGATTGCGTCCTTGTATTTGTGTTCGTGGAGCAGGAGCATCGCCTTCATAGTCTCGGTGACAAGGCTGTCGGATGGTGACTGCCCGTTTTTCATTGTAATGAAACGTTTGAGGTAGTGACGGCAGCTGTCGGCGTAATTGCCGGGCTGTGGGGATGCCTTGAGCAGAGTCATATAGCATTGCGACAATGCTAACATTCCCAATGAGCGCAATGTGTCGGCGTAATTGTCGGCTGAGTAATAGCACTCGTCGATGGCTTGCAGGATGTAGTCGCGTGCCTGCATCACCTTTGACACTGTGCTGTCTGACTGTATGTTGTAAAATTCGTTGAGGGTGATGTTGCCAATTTCGAAATGACATCTCGCTATGTCGTCGGAGGATTGACGGGCTGTGGCGAGGGCGAGCGCCTCAAAGTAATATTCGCGAGCCTGCTGGTAAAGTCCAACACTTTCGTATGTCTTGCCCATCTCTATTGTAGTCCAGCAGACTTTGGAAGTGTCGTGGAGCTGTTCAAATAGAGTTTTGCTCTGTCGGAAGCAGTTCCACATGTCGATGTATTTGCCGGTGTTTTTATAACAGATACCAAGGTTGCCCAACGTCCTTGCCATGTCTTTTTTGCGGTTGGTGTCTTCGGATACTGTGATGTAATGTCGTTTGTAATAGATAATGGCAGAGTCGTAAAGCCTCTTGGAGGCGTATGCAAATGCGAGATTGTTGGCGCAGTCGGCGAGCAATGTGAGGTCGCTTGATTTTATCACGATGTCGTATGCCTTTTTGGAGTAGAACTTTATGGTGTCGAGGTCGTCGCTTCCATTGGCAATGGCAACATACCGCCTTGCGCTCTCGAGGTCGTTGCCGTCCTGCGACAAACCCCTCGAAGGCACTAATGCCATCAACGATAGCAACAAAAACGATATGACATAAAGTTTCACTTCAAATGGTTGAGTTACATCTTTTAAATGTGTAAAGATATGGATTTATTTTGAAGTTGCAAAAAGATTTTCCCGTTTTAGTTGCTTGCCGGCAGATTAAGTGTTTCTTCATATTCATCCAACAATTGCGGAGTGTATATTTTTTCATGAGTTGATTCGCGGACGATGCGCCAAAGTAGGGCGGCGGTTTTCAGTTTGTCGGGAATGTTTGCCGTGCATGGGTCGGCGCAAAAGTCGTGTACAAACTTGTTCCATTGCAGGGCGGATTTGTCGTAGATTGCGTATGTCTTGCGTCTGTAATAGATTTCGAGAAGGTCGCCGAGGGTGAATGTGGTGTCGTTGTCCTCTTT
>JAFXMJ010000560.1 GCA_017530465.1 Bacteroidales bacterium | reverse complement strand
ATTCTTGATGTCATCGTCGGCTAAACCATTGGCTACCAACGATTTCAAAGTGTTAGTATTGTCGGATGAATACATAGTGCGTTGTTTTGGGCAAAGATAATCAGTATTTTGGATTTTCGCAAAAAAAGAATGGGATTTGTTGCTTCACCGAACAAAACGCCGATTTTACTCTCGGACAACGGCGCGGCAAATTGATTGAGGCATACCTCACCAACCTCTACCAACAAGAAAGGGCAGTCAGGCCATACGTCATTTTGGACGACAACGATATGGTTCTTATCATAATGAATAGCATCACTTGGTCACAATCGCGGATGCAATAATGCAAACCTACACATTGCGCACAGATGCATGGGTCTTAGCAATAATCAGCGAGGCGTTTTGGTATAATAGAATTTCAAATACAACGCCGACAATAATTTGTCGTGGGCTTTGTAGCCGTTGTAAGAATACTTTACGGCATAGTCAATGCGCTTTTCTTTGTTCAAATATTTGCAGCCTTGTTTCAGCGTAATCATCATCACAGCATAATATTGCGCCTCAAATTCATTGGCGTTCTTTTCCGAAATTTTGAGGAAAATTGGAAACGCCTCGTCGTATCGTTTGGCATTGTAAAGTTGTTTGGCTTTGTCGAACTCGCTGCCTTCTCGGTCAATTTTGTGGATTTTGCCATCCAACACACGTAGATAATCTTTGATTCTTACGCTTTGGTTGTCGTAATGGATTGTAACATCGGCATATATCCAAGTTCCGCCGCGTACGGTGTTGTAACGAGGCTCCTCACAGTCATATCGTATTGTATTGATAGTGAGCGAACAACCTGCTTCCACACGTTCCTTGTTGAAAAACGTCAGCCAATCGGCCACAAAACCTTCTCCGTAACCTGTAAGGTCGGTTACTTTGTCGTCAACCTTACATCTGTTTTCTCCTATTGTAAGATTGATTGCCTTTTTGCGGTATTCCGACGCCAGCGAGCGAGTGCTGTAACTTTTTCCGTACTGAAACCAATAGGAAATATTGTTGAAAAAATCCCTAACAATATTCTCCGCAGATTGTGCTTCCGAATTATGTGCAGTCGCCGAGAGGCAAATGATGCACATAAGCATTATTGATATTATGCGTTTCATTTTTGGTTGTATAAATTGGTTAGAAATTCATTCTTTTCTTCATCGGATATTTTTTCATACTTGTCTATCAACCAACCCGAATTATGAGTTTCGCGGTTGAAATATTTGATACGAAAAACATATCCCGGAACTTGGAAAAACCAAAATTCCAAGTCTTTGACATAATCAATACTAAGCATTTCGTAATATACCAACGAGTAAAAAACCGAAGTTTCGTCCAAGTCGAAATTCTTTTGCTTATAGTTTGTTATGTAATCCTGTTTTTGGGTCGTTATGAGTTTCAGCGACATAAAATTGGTTTCGTGTTCGCCAGGCGAAATCATAATCCTGTCGGACGTGTACGACGGCGGCAACTTGAAAATATCGCCCTCCGCTTTTGCAACAACCCACTTGTACATATCCGCGCTGCGGTGTTCCACATTGAGCCAAAGGGTGAAATTGACGCTCTTGTTTTTGAACTTGCCATAGCAAGGCGCTTTGGCAAACCACAATGTATCTTCATAATGAAGTTTTACGCTGCTATCCGTTACCGTTCTGATGAACATTGTCGTTTCTGCAAGCAACGAATCCGAGGCATCTTTGAAGTTTTCAAGATTGAACAATGCAAGCAAATTGTTTTCCTTGTATTCCGCCTTTGTCGTGTCGATGCTGATGTGAAACTTGTCGTTGTTGAAACGTTCAACAAATTCGTCCACCTGCTTGACTTCCGCCAAATACAAGTTCCTTTCGTACAATGAATTAGTTACTACAATCTGACTTCTCGCGCCGATGGACAGGCACAGAATTGCAGTGAGTATTATCAATCGTGTCTTCATAGTATATAGGTTTTATCTGTCAGGAATTAACAAATCGCCATTGGTGATATCACTTGGCTTGATGCGTGTAGTTTCGGTGGCGTGGCAGTCGCTAAGATAAACTTCAATTTCAGAGCCGCCGTCCCCATCGGAAATAAGATAGACACGGCATTTCATATTTTTCTTTGTCCGGTCGCAATACAGTGGTCTGCCGTCCTTGTAACCGCAAAATGTCTGCACGTATGCCACTGTACATTCATATTCATTGCCATATACATGGCGCAAAGTGCTTACCTGCATATCTGCAATTTCCGTCGTGTTGATTTTTGCACAGTCGTAAACGCCGCGTTTTATCAAACCGACAAGACTTTCAAAATATAGTTTTACCGGATATGTCCGTGTAGGATTGTAGAGCGATGTTACTTGCATATTGACAATTTTCCAATACCCTTCTTCATAGTATTCTTCCGCACGTCCGAGGAAGAGGTCTTTTGCCGACTGCATATAATCTTCCCTTTCTTTCATTGAATACCCTTCGTCCACCATATAGGAGATATAGTTGTTCATCTGACCTGTCTTTTGGGCGGCGCGACGCCCAATAAACTTTTTTTGGTCATCAGACAGATAGTCCTGCGCAAATGTCTGACCAAACAGACACACGGCAAAGAGCATCAGGATGATTGTTTTGAGTGTTTTCATAACCTTGTCAGTTTTTTTGCCTGTAATATTCTTTTACTTTGAGCACGGTGATTTTGCCGCCCGAAGCGTTGAAGTCAAACGGAACCACATTCATCAATATTCCGCTTGTGCGGATTCGGCGCAGATAGACGTCAATTGGCTCGGTGTCAACATTATAATTGCCATCCTGCGAATAGACTTTTACCTTGGCATCCGCCGAGAAATACCGGGTGATTTCATTCGATTTTGTTTGGCGTTTTTCCAAACTGTTTGACCTCGCGTCGGTTACGTAAGCGAAGTTGTCTGAAATCGTTTTCAGCACGTTTGCAACGGCGTCATTGGTTTCGATTTTTTTCGGTTCTTCACGATGCGGGCGCGCAGATTGGGCGATTGTCGTTACATTGGCCTCAAACATGGGCGTTTGATGCGCATTACATTTATTTGGGTCGCTCGAAAAGGCACTTACATCGTTTCCCAATTTGGTAAAAAAACTATTCCATGTTAGATTCTGATTGTTGAACAATGTTTCAAAATCCTTAATGAATATATACGAATATGTATCCATAAACGGTTTGTCATCTATATAATAGCACCCCGATTTTTCTTTTGGGGATGCAGAAGTAGCCAAAATATCGCCTCTATTCTGCAAAAATAGTTTTTTTATCGTTTCCTGCATATCGAAGCCCACATACGTATTACCATGATTATCACCATAATCAACGGAACAAATCAACGGCATATAATCCCATTCAGAGTTGCAACACATTCCAATCGTGATTGTCAGCCGCGCATTTTTTGATTTCAAATTGTTGTGTACCCATTCCAAAGGTATCTCCGGGGAGTATTCGCCCATATTCATCATAGGCCATCGCGACGGTTCATTTGGATTTTTGCCGCCGTGTCCGATGTAATAGAACACAATAACATCATTAGAGCCGCACTGCAAGTCGTTTACAATCCCTCTGCAATTTTGGGCACTAACCAAACTGCCATAATTGTCAGACACACAAGGTTCGTATCCTTCCTGTACAAGCACCGAATTGACGACATTGACAAAATGGTCGGTCAAGACACTCCTTGTCTTTTTGTCAACATCTCCTACATCCTCGTCGTCAGTGTCGATGAACAACAACCAGTGGATTTTCTGCGCATTTGCACCGAAAACCGCAAACAGCATCAGAATCATTAGTGCAATTATTTTCATAAGTTTACAAATTAATGATTTAACCAATTCTAAAAGACCATGCCAACAATAAAGTCAAGTCCGCCGTGGTAACTTTTGAGGTCTTTGTAGGGGTATGTAGTGCCATCGGGCGTAAAATTTTTGTTAAAATAATCAAAACAATCTTGGTGGTATCTAACAGAAACCTTTATGCCAGATGCAGTATGAAGGAGACTAAGACCACCAATCAAAGATACGCCGTCTTTTACAGAGTTCAGGTCATCATACTTTCCACGACACCTTATTATATGGTTATAGGCTCCACCTGTTTCAAGGATAAAATTCCAATTCGATTCGATATAACTACCAAATCGAGTTCCCAAAATTGCTTCGGGTCGCAGAATATTCCTGCGGTAACGATAGCAGTCGTCATTTGGAAACTGCAAACCATAATTTTGTCTTTCATAATAGAATCCTGCAATTAAACCGAAAGGGGTGCGGATTGGCCAAAGTTCGGCAGAAACCCCCAAATAGTGATTTCTGAAAATATCTTTGAATTTGATTTTTGACTTATCGACCTCTTCGCCACCAGATTTCAATTTCAGGAAATTGGAACATATATTCCCGTAAGGAATCACCATCTGTTGAATACGTCGATTTCGTTTGAATTCTGCGGCATCTATTCCCGGT
>JAFXMJ010000559.1 GCA_017530465.1 Bacteroidales bacterium | reverse complement strand
TTGGCAACGAGGCTGGCGGCGGCATCAACTTTGAAAAATGCTACGACACGCTCAAAACCTTCGACTCCTCGCGCCCCGTGCAATACGAACAAGCTGGCGAGGAACGCTACACCGACATCGTCTGCCCGATGTATGCCTGGGAATATTGTTTTGCCTACAATAAGGAGAAAAAGCCGCGCCCGATGATTCTCTGCGAATATGCACACGCAATGGGCAACAGCGTGGGCGGTTTCGACGAATATTGGAAACTCTTCAAGGAGAGCTACCAAGTGCAGGGCGGTTTTATCTGGGACTGGGTGGACCAAGGTCTCGCAGCCGAGAAAAACGGCAAAAAATATTGGTGCTGGGGCGGCGACTACGGCCCCGAGGGCACTCCGTCCGACGCCAACTTCTGTATGAATGGCATCGTAAATCCCGACCGCTCTGCGCATCCCGCTCTTACGCACGTCAAATACAATTATCAGTGCATCGATTCCAAGATGATGTACAACAATGTGCAGATGACCAACCGTTATGAATACACCGACCTTTCGAGTTTCAAGGTGCACGGCGTCCTCACCGCCGACGGACATATCGTCAAGGAGTTTGATATGGCTTGTCCTAAGGCTGCGCCCGGCAATGTTGCGATGCTCAATCCGTCGTGGAAGGAAGGAGTCAATTTCGACAGCAACAAGGAGTACCTGCTTGTGCTCAGGTTTATACTTGCCAAAAATTCGATTGCAGGCGTACCCGTAGGCACTGAGCTTGCGTCGGAGCAATTGCTCGTCCAGAACGCCGACCCCAAGCGCGTCAAGGAAGCTACCATCCCCGGCACAGTCAGCAAGACCGTCACGGCGCGTGAAATCACCATCGAAGCCAACGGCGTAAAACTCGTATTTGACAAGCCCACAGGATTCCTCAGCGGCATATATCCGTCGGGCAGCAATTCCAACATCCTCCGCGCCAACGTGCGCCCGATGATATGGCGCGCCCCCACCGACAACGACTTCGGATTCCGTATGGACGAGGTCTGCAAGGTTTGGAAGGACGACAATACCGATATGCGCCTCACCGAAGGCGGACTTCGCGTATTCACCTACATCGACGAAGGCGAACGCGGCGAACTTATGACGCAGACCGAACTCGATTCAGCAGCACAAGGCTCGTCGATAAGGGTGATGTCGGTGTATGACCTTCCCAATTCTGGCACAAGGCTCGCCACCAATTACAGGATGTATGCCGACGGCAGCATTGTTGTAACCGAATACATCGAAAATCAAGGCAAACAATTGCCTATTCTTCCGCGTTTTGGTCTCAACTTCCGCGTGCTCAAAGATTACAAAAATGTTGATTGGTACGGACGCGGCCCCGAGGAAAATTATTGCGACAGAAAGACATCCTCGTTCATCGGACGTTACAAGGCAACTCCCGAGCAGCTCTATTTTGCATATCCCTCTCCGCAGGACAATGGCAACCGCACCGACACACGCACGATGAGCATTGTTAATGCCGGCGGCCACGGATTGGAATTTGTTAATATGGGACATCTGTTTGACTTCTCGGCATTGCCTTACACCATCGAAGACCTCACACAGACCAAGCGCGGCACCAAGCACACCATCGACCTCCCCGAACACGATTATTATTCGGTGAACATCGATTACAAAAATATGGGTCTTGGCTGCATCAACTCCTGGGGCGCGTGGCCTCTCGACGAATACCGCCTCCCCGTACCCGACGGCGGCATCAAGTTTGAGTTCAAGATGTATGTAAAATAGTTTAAAGAACTCTTATCCCGACCAGTGTCATATCGTCCACCTGCGGGGTGTTGCCTCGCCAGGTGGCGATTGATTGTTCGATGATTGCTGATTGTGTGTCGGTGGGCTTTGTGGCGATGGAGACGAGGAGTTTCACAAGGTTTTTAAGCATAAATTTCCTCTTGTCCTGACTGCCGAGCTGATCCTGAATGCCGTCGGAGAATGTATAAATCATATCCGACTTTTGGATGTCAATAGTCAGGTTTTGAAAATTGTCGGTCTCCCTTACGTAATGTCCCACGGGCATCGGGTCGCCTTTGAGTTTGATGGCCTCGCCGTTGCGGATGATGTAAGCCGTCTGACCCGCAATGGCGTAATGCATCACCATTTTGTCAAAATCATAACAACAAATTGTCATATCCATACCGTCGTCGATGATTTTGCCTTTTTGCGACGAGACGAGGGTGGATTTCACAAATTCTTTCATACGGTCGAGCACAGTACCGGGTTTTTCGGCGTCCGCCTCCGTCACCATAAACTCTTTGAGCCCCGACAATCCGAGCATCGAGAGGAACGCGCCCGGTATGCCGTGCCCCGTGCAGTCGGCGGTAATCATCACGGCGTATTTGCCGCAACGTCCACAACGGTAAAAATCGCCGCTCACGATGTCCCTTGGGCGGAAGAATACAAAACTGTCGGGGAAAATCGCCCTTACCTCCTCAATTTTTGACACGGCGGCGCGTTGTATGCGCTGTGCGTAGTTGATGCTGTGGATGAGGTTTTTATTGACATTCTCCACCTCCTGCCATTGCTCGGTGATGATGTTTTTCTGGATTTCAATTTCGTTTTTCTGCGATTCTATCTCGTCGCGCTGAGCCAAAATTTCGGTCTTCTGCTGATTGAGCATTTCGTTTTTGAGCATTAGGATGGCGTTGTTGTTTTTGCGGATTCTTAGGCTCCTCGCAATGTAGAATACCAATACGCACACCAGCACCAATACCACGCACAGCAGGATAATTGTACTCCACAATTTGCGGCGTTCGAGGAAGTGGACTTCTTCGTCGTGTTGGCGGTTGTTGTTTTCTATAATCATTGCCTGCTCGGTCTTCAATGTGGCGAGGGCTGCCATCGTGCTGTCGTTGATAACGGCGTCATTGTATTCCATCTTCTTGACAATGCAACCGTAAGCGTTTTTATAATCGTCGAGCAGGATGTACGCCTCGCGCAATTTGTCGTAATAGTCGCGGAGTTTCAGCTTGGTGGTCTCTACGGTGAAATATTTTTCCAGCCGCTGCAAAAACGCCAGGGCTTCTTTGTATCTTTTGTAGTATTTGAAATATTCAAAGTAAGTATAGCCAATAGCCACGGCGTTGGAATAGTTGTTTTGCTTTATAAGATAATCGAGGCTGCGTTTCAGATACGTAAGGCAACTGTCGGCGTACTTGTCGTTTTTGGTGTGGTTGGCGAGCTGAATATAGACGTTGGCGAGGTCGCCGTATGCCAAATGTTTTGTGGATATGTATATGGATTGATTGGAATTGATGTCCTCAAATATTTTGATTGTTTTTTTGAGGTAATGCATTGTTTCCTGCAAATCTTCGATGGAGATTGCCTTGACGCAACACAACTCGCCGAGCCGGTAATAACAGCGTGCGTATTCGAGCGTATCGTTGATGAGCGAATCAAGCTCTATCGCCTTGCGAAGATTTTTTTCACTCTCGGCATAAAACTTCCTGTCCATATAAAACTCCGACAAGTCGATGTAGCATTGCGCGATGTTGGTGGTGTCGTGGTGCTTGATACTGAGTTCCATCGCCTTATTGATATAATACTTGGAGCTGTCGGACTTGACGAGCTTGTCGTAAAATTTTGACAGGAATCTGTAATTGTGTTCGAGCGCGGAGATGTCGAGCGTCTTCTCAAACAATGCGGTGCTTCGCAGCAGATGCGGCAATCCCCTGCGTGCGTCGTCCTTCATCCAATACGCCCAGGCGATATATTTCTGATTGTCGGCGATGATGAGAGTGTCGGTGTCTTTGCAATACTTCATTGATAGGAATGCGTATGCAAGGCAGGTGTCCAAATTGTTGGTAATTAGCGATATATGACAATAATTCTTTGCCCTGATGCTGTCGGGCGTGCCGGGCTTGATGTCGGCGAGGAGGCTGTCGATTACACGTTGTATGTGATGGTCTTCGTCCTCAGCGTCCACGTCCAGAGTGTCGTCCTGCGCAAATACAGCCAATGGTGTCATTAGCATAAATACAAACACCACCCAAATGAAAATAGATGGCAATGCCACCATATTTTCATTGCAACTATTTGTGTCTGTACCACTTATTAAATTCATTTTGAAAATTATGACCCATTAATGCGGTAGCAAATTTATGGATTTTTTTTCAGTGTTGAAAAAAAATTACATCCGAAATGTATTTTTTTGTTAATTTGCACCGTTATAATCAAAACACATCCTCAAAAACTCATAACAATGAAACAAATACTATTTCTCTTGATTATTTTTGTGTTGGCAGCCAATGCCGCCGACGCCCAAAAACTCAAAAAAGCCTACGCCCATCTTCGTGCCGGAGAATACGAGGAGGCGGAGAGTATGTTCAACAAGGCAACCAAGAAAAGAGTGGAGCCAGGCGCAGCGTATTTCGCGCTCGCCACCATCAGGTTTGACACCGCATCGGGCCGCAAAAACAATCAGGCGGCATTCGACCTCTTCCAAAAAGCCAAAGACCGCCTCGCCCGCGAGGATTCCAAAAAACTCGACGCCTACCAGATTACTTACGGTATGAACATCAAGGCCTCCACCTGCGATTCGATGATGCGGCTCTGCGCATTGCAGGATTTGGATGTCGTCTATCGCAATCTCAGCAATTATATCTGCTCGGCTTCCGACACAGCGTCGCAAAAATTCCTTGCAAAATACGGCAAAAAAT
>JAFXMJ010000558.1 GCA_017530465.1 Bacteroidales bacterium | reverse complement strand
TACAATATTTACAAATCGTTAAATCTCAATCAATTACCTATCGAAAAAATTTTTGAAAAAAAGTTGCTAAAAATTAGGCTGTTAAAAAAAATGATTGTATTTTTACACTCAAAATTTTAACGTTATAATCTAAACAAAATCATAATGAAAAAATCGCAATTTAAATTAATGTTAAGCGGTTGTTTGATGTCGGCGGCGTTGCTTGCCTCCTGTGGCGGCAGCACCTCCAACAATCAGGCTAATGCAGCCGCTGGAAAGGACACTTGCAACAAGGAGCAATGTAAAAAAGAGTTCTGCAATGGCATCAAGGCCGCTGATTTCGACGCTACTATCGACGGCAAGAAAACTGGCCTCTACACCCTCAAAAACGCTAAGGGGACTCAGGTTCAAATCACTAACCTCGGCGGCCGCATCGTTTCTATCGTATTGAACGACAAGAACGGCAACCCTCAGGACGTTGTCCTCGGCTTTGACAAGGTGACCACCTACGCCGACTCTGTAAACCATCCCTCCGACTTTGGCGCATCGATCGGCCGCTATGCCAACCGCATCAACAAGGGCAAGATTGTTTGCGACAAGAAGACCATCCAACTCCCTCTCAACAACTTTGGTCACTGCCTCCACGGCGGTCCCAACGGTTGGCAGTACAAGGTTTATGACGTCGTTTCGAGCAGCGACAAGGAACTCGTTCTCCTTATGGACAGCCCCGACGGCGATATGAACTTCCCCGGCAATGTGAAGGCCACCGTCAAGTTTACCCTCGACGACAACAACGTCATCACCATCGACTACTCCGCCACCACGGACAAGCAGACTGTCATCAATATGACCAACCACAGTTACTTCAACCTCAATGGTGATCCCACCAAACCCATCAACAATCACCTCATTTATGTTAACGCCGACAATTACACCCCCGTTGACGCTACGTATATGCCCGTCGGCAAGATTGAGAGCGTGAAGGGTCTCGCTTTCGACTGCACCTCTGAGGCTGAAATCGGCGAGCGCATCACCAACAACGACGCTGCACATCAGCAGATTAAGTTTGGCAACGGCTTCGACCACAACTGGTGCCTCAATACTTACAAGGCTGGCGACGAGGCTGCATCGCTCTCGCAGGTTGCCGCTTCTATTTACAGCCCTGAGACCGGCATCAAGTTGGAAGTTTACACCAACGAACCCGGTATTCAGGTATATTCTGGCAACTTCCTCGACGGCACCGCAGTCGGCAAGAAGGGCATCGCCTACAAACAGCACGCCGGCATCTGCCTCGAAACGCAGAAATACCCAAACTCGCCTAACGTAAAGGCTTGGCCCTCGCCGTACCTCAATCCGGGCGAAACTTACCACAGCGTTTGCAAATTCGCTTTTTCAGTTAAATAACAATGCATAATTCTTAATGCATAATGCATAATTGAGCATCCGCCGGACGGCAATTATGCATTATGAATTATGCATTATGCATTAAAAAATCAATTAAAATAAAAAATGGAACAAACAAGTATCTGGGATGCGCTGTCCAACAACGGCTTTACGGGTTGGGACTATGGCGTGTTTATCCTTTACATCGTAATCCTCGTGGGAATGGGTATTTTCCTGTCGAGGAGCAAGAAGGGTGAGGAGAAGACCTCCAAGGATTACTTCCTCGCCGGCAACACCTTGACCTGGTGGGCTGTGGGCGCGTCGCTCATCGCCGCAAACATCTCCGCCGAACAGTTTATCGGTATGTCTGGCTCGGCATTTGCGTCGGGCATCGCTCAGGCGGCTTACGAATTGATGGCTGCCGCAACTCTCCTCGTAGTCGGCAAATTCCTGTTGCCGTTGATGATTGAGAAAAAGATTTTCACCATCCCGCAGTTCCTCCGCGAGCGTTACAATAGCGGCGTGGGTCTTGCGTTCTCCATCCTCTGGCTTTTCCTCTATGTATTTGTTAACTTGACTTCTGTGGCTTGGCTCGGTGCATTGGCTATCCAACAAATCCTCGGCCTTCCCACCGACCACATCGTTCACGTTTTCGGTATGGATGTTGACCAAGTAAGGCTCGTTATCATCCTCTCGCTCTTCCTCATCGCAGGTATTTATTCTATCTACGGCGGTCTTGCTTCCGTGGCTTGGACCGACGTTATGCAGGTAACGTTCCTCGTGGGTGGCGGCTTGATTACCGCTTACTTTGCTTTGGACGTTATCGGTCAGGAAGTTTGGGGCTGCGGCGCAATGGAGGCACTCGGCAACATCTTTGATTGGTGCAAGGAGCAACCCGGCGACAAGCACTTCAACCTCATTGTTACCCGCAACGAGGAACTCTATCCCGTAATCAACGGCGTTACAGATGCCGCTGGCAACGTTACTCAGAAGGAAGACCCCTTCTTCACCAACCCTGGTTTGGTTTTGGTATTTGGCGCATTGTGGCTCACCAACCTCGGCTACTGGGGCTTCAACCAATACATCATTCAGAAGGGTCTCGCCGCCAAGTCTTTGAGCGAGGCTAAGAAAGGTATGGTATTCGCTGCCGTATTGAAGATTTTGATTCCGTTCATCGTCTGCATCCCTGGCGTTTGCGCTTATTATATTATGCACGGTTCTGTGGATGGCACTCCCATCACCGAAAAACTCGCCGACCATCTCGCTGGCACCATCGGTCGCTCCGACGACGCTTATCCTTATTTGATTAGGAACTTTACGCCTATGGTAATCAAGGGTCTCTCGTTTGCGGCATTGGCGGCTGCGGTTATCTCGTCGTTGGCGTCGATGTTCAACTCCACTTCGACCCTCTTCACGATGGATATTTACAAGCAGTTTATCAACAAGAATGCTTCCGAGACCAAACTCGTTAACGTTGGCCGTATGACCTCTGTAAGCGCGTTGATTATCGCTTTGATCGCCGTTTACCCGTTGATGGGCGGCATCGACCAAGCATTCCAATTCATCCAAGAATACTCCGCATTCGTATATCCGGGCGTGGTTGTAATCTTCGGCCTCGGCCTCCTCTGGAAACGTGCAAGCGGCACGGCTGCTATTGTGGCTGCAATCGGTACATTCGCATTCTCAATTATTTACAAGTTTGCGTTCCCCGAAATGCCGTTCTTGGTACGCTCTGGCGTGGTATTCATCACCTTGGTAATCCTCTTTGTATGGCTCTCAATCCGCAACAAGGACACCGAGGCTGCCACCGAACTTTCTGCCGACGACATCAAGACTCAACTCTTTTGGAGCAAGATTATGTTCATCATCGGCGGTATTTCTTTCGCGCTGTTTGTTGCAAGTTTCTTCTCCGAGACACTCCACATCTACGGTATGGAAGGCGCAATGGCGTTCTTTGCAGCATTGATGTTCACCATCGGCTACTACCTCCGCTCCAACGCCCTTGACAAGGTTCAGGACAAGAAACTCGTTGCAATCGACCTCGACATCTTCAAGACCGACAAGACCTTCAACATCGGCGCGGCTGTCGTAATCGCATTGTTGACGTTCCTGTATCTCGCTTTGTGGTAAAATAATTAATGCATAATGCATAATTCATAATGCATAATCGGGCGTCCGCCGGATGGCAATTATGAATTATGCATTATGAATTATGAATTAATGAAATGAGTTACTATCAAGAGCATCCTAAGTTTTATGTATCGACCGACTGCATCATTTTCGGGTATTTTGACAACCGACTCCACGTCTTGATACGTCCGAGGGCGATGCAGCCCGGTCTTGGCGAACTTTCGCTGATGGGTGGTTTTGTCGATGACGACGAAAGCGTTGACAATGCCGCCAAGCGCATCGTGGAGGCGTTGACCGGCTTGGAGAATTTTTACATCGAACAGGTCGGCGCGTTTGGCGCGGTGGACAGGGACCCCGGCGAAAGGGTGGTTTCCATCTGTTATTTTGTCCTGATAGAGAGCGACAAGTACAATGGCGACGCCCAATGGTGCCCTATCGACGAGATTCCTCCGCTCTACGGCGACCACAACCTGATGATCAGCAAGGCGCACAAAATTCTCCGCGAAAAGTTGGCGTGGCAGCCGTTGGCGTTTTACCTTCTCGGCGAAAAATTCACTCTCACGCAGTTGCAGACTTTGTACGAGACCATCTACGGCGGTCCGCTCGACAAACGCAATTTTAGGAAAAAACTCACGCCGGACAATCACATAGTTACAACGGGCGAGATAGACAAGACCACCTCCAAGCGCGGCGCCAATCTCTACCGTTTTGACTTCGATGGATACGCCGACGACAATGTATTTAAATTGTAATTAACAACGAAAAACACGAAAGCACAATTTTCTTAGTGGTTTCGTGTTTTTTGTTTGGGTATAAAATTTTTTTGTAAAAAAATAGAAAAAGTTTTGTGGAAATAAAAACTTGTTGTACTTTTGCAGTACGAGAACCCGCCAAGCCTCTTGACAATGCTTAAATCGGCGGGTCGTTTTTTTTATATGGCACAATATACAAAGACATATCAATCGCCAAGTCAATTGCTTGCGTTGCTGAAATCACGAGGACTTACTGTCAACGATTCGGCAAAGGCGGAGAGTTATCTTCGTCGGATTGGTTATTTCAGATTCAGCGCGTATTTATATCCATTGCTGACAATTCCAAAAGACAAGCATATTTTCAAAAACGGTTCTACTTTCAATCAGGCATTGAATATGTACAGGTTTGACAGGCAACTTCGTTTGTTGATGTTCAACCAAATTGAAAAGATAGAAATCGCGATTAGAAGTGCCATTGTGAATATTACAAGTCGCGAAACAGGGAATCCGTTTTGGATGACAGAGCCGAATTGTTTTTATGACAACAATCAGTTTCAAAAAGCATTGCAATATATTGACGATGAACTATTGAAATCAAAAGAAGATTTTATTGCGCATTTCAGCAATACATATTCCGACCCTTATCCACCCTCGTGGATGTTGGCGGAAATATTGCCTTTCGGTGTTTTGACGAGGATATACGACAACATCAAAAGTAATCAAATTCGCAAGCAAATCGCACAAGAGTTTTCGCTCAACGTTCCCGTATTTATGTCGTGGCTGACCATTATTACTGTTACTCGTAATAATTGTTGTCATCATTCGCGAGTATGGAACCGTACATTTGCTTTACGTGCGTTAACAATGCGGCGTATGACCCGTCCGTGGATAAATTTGCCCATCAACCAACAAAAAGTTTTTTTCAGCCTTTGTGTTATAAAATACTTCCTTGACATCATAGTTCCTCAAAATGATTTGAAGTCAAAGATTTTCTCACTCCTTTCCGAATATCCCGAAATCGATACCACAGCAATGGGTTTTCCGCAAGGATGGGATAGCGAGCCTCTGTGGAGATAGAGAAATAATTTTGCAGATTTCGGAATCATTTGCTATCTTTGACGGCAGAAAAAACACAAAACTAAAATGGCAGATACAGTCACAAACGAAAAAGACCTATTGTTTGTCAGTTGGACAAACAGGGACGGACTTGGCAAGGAATTGG
>JAFXMJ010000557.1 GCA_017530465.1 Bacteroidales bacterium | reverse complement strand
GTCCGCACCCGACGGTCAAAATTGAAGACAAAGCTATCATAATCCACTCCCCCACCCCACATAAAAAAACTAAGAGCCTCCGTTGCCGGAAGCCCTTAGCCAAAAAGAGGGATATGAAATAAAGAGAAATACTTTGTTAATTACGCGGGCGAGCCGCCCGCACTCCATCACTACGCAAGATCCACTTCAAGCGTCACAATGGTCTTGTTGAGAAGCTGGTAAGCTATCTCACCAAAGGTGTAAACGCCATTGAAGTCGATATGCTTGTACTCGAAATCTCCGAGCCAGAAATACGACGTACACGACACACACGCAATCACATCGGTCTTGCGGCCGAGGCGACGATTGAATGTGGCGAGATAGTCGTTGTTTTGCTTTACGATGTAATACGTGTCGCCATCGTACGCAGGCGAGAAGAACACCGCCTCGCCAGTCTCCACATTGACGCTCTTGATGTCGCGGTTGACGAGTGCGCCATTCTGCGAGGTGATGAGCTGCGGGTAATGTCCAATCCGGCTCTTGACAGCTTCCAAGTAACTTGCAATGTTGCCCGGCTTGCCGTCGATAAGGCAGTCGCTCTGCTTGAAGCCGGTCTTTGGGAATTTGAGCGCGGGCGTGGTGTCGTCGATGCTGTCCATGTTCATGATTTCGGCGCGCACCCTCAGACGGTCGCTCACCTTGACGTACATCACGGCAGCCTTGTCGTCGTGCAGTACGCCTTCATTGCCGACAGCAACTTTTGGCTGTATCTTGCCATAATTTTTGAGCAACACACTCGAAATGTAGCCCACGACGGGATTGTCGTAGATATTTTCGTATTCGAGCGAATGGTTGGCAAAGGTATAATATACCTCCGAATCAATCGGCAAAATCACGAATATGAATCCGTTGGAATATTTGTTGCACTTGGCAATCTCTGTGATGTTGGAAGCGTCGAAAGTGGCGAGTTCGCAATCCTCGGCAATGAACGAAAAGTCATCGACATAAATCTTGCTTTCGTTGATTTTGCCCACGTTGTCCATCACATACGGCGTCATGCCGGCAATCCAATTGCCTTTGGGAAGGTCTTTGAGAGTCTCCTCGTTGCCACAAAGGTGCATAATACGCCCTTGCTTGATAAACTCTACAACCTGTTCCTTGGTGTATAATCCGTTTTTCATATTTCAACTGTTGTTTTTTGCATTTTTCATCTTGATTCCCCTAAATGCTTTGCTTGTCTTTTCAGTTGCAAATATACTTTTTATAATCATTAATACAAATTTTTTATGCATTTTTTTTGAAAATTGTTGGCATATTCTTTGAACTGAATATTATTTTTGTTAAATTCGTTTCACATTACGGAAATTATATATATTTTTGTGATTTGTAACGGAATGTGATTATGGACAGCGTATTGAGAGAATTGGAGCAAATTAGCAGCGGCGTGTTCCGCGAAGTCATCACCGGCAGTTCGTACGAAGGCCGGTGCATACGTGTATTCAGGGGCGGCAGCGGGCGCGTCAAAGTGCTTGCATGGTCGCAGATGCACGGCAACGAGCCTACATCCACCCTCGCGCTGATGGACGCAATGAGATATTTGGAGCAGGGCGGCAGCGAGGCGGCGGAGATTTTGAGTTTGCTCACAGTAATTGCAATTCCAATGCTCAATCCCGATGGTTACATCCGTTACGACAGGCGCAACGCGCAGGGCATCGACGTCAACCGCGACGCGCAGAGCCTCATCTCGCCCGAGGCAAGGCTGCTGATGAAAGTCTGGGAGGATTACAAGCCAGACTTCGCGCTCAACCTCCACGACCAGGAGACGCGCTACACATCGTTGCAGCCATTGACGCCATCACTGTTGGCAATGCTCGCGCCCGAATGTAACTACGAAAAGAGCGTCACGCCCGCACGGGAACGCGCAATGAAGGCAATAGCCGCCATATCCGACGACCTCCAAGGCATAGCCGCAGGGCGCATTGCAAAATATGACGACGTATATACGCCGACGGCATTCGGCGACACGTTTATGAAAATGGGGACATCGTCGATACTCATCGAGGCTGGCTCAGAGCCGGACGACCCCAGACGCAACAAGCCACGCTCCGCAATGTCAAAGGCGATAATCTCGGCATTGAGGGTGATGGCGTCGGGCAGATACAATGATTATGACATACAACAATACGACCGCCTGCCGCTCAACAAGGATTTTGACGGATACGACCTGTTGATAAAAGGCATCAAAGTCATCGACCCGCTTGGCGACTACACTACGGACATTGCAATCCGCCGCGTAAAGACCTCCTGCAATCAGGAGGATTTTGCCGACGACTTCGACGACTTCCGCATACTCAACATAGGCTGTCTTGGCGACATGCCCGCAGTCAAGACCGTCGATTGGCAAGGCTACACGCTCAGAGGCTCGCACAGCGACATCTATATCGGACGCAAAGCCGACATTGAGACAGCGACGCCCGACGGCGAAATTATTAACGTACTAAATTTGCTCAAAACAGACCAACACTAACGATGGACAATACAAAACAGACACAAGTGGCGGAGGAATACACAGAAGAAGAACGCCGCATGTATATACAAAACTACTTCAAGGTTACCAGACTTGAATGGCCACCGCTCAATAAGCATGCGTACACAGCCATTATCGGATGGGCTGTGGGCCTTATACTGATGGCATACCTCAAAAACGCAGGGCCAACAATAGTATTTTGCACCACTTGCTTTGCCATAGGTACGTGGCAATTGTGGCTGTACATTGCCCCTTACCTCAGGAAAAAACGCATATTCAACTCCCGCCGCCCCGAGGAGGTGATGACGGGCTGGCTCATCAAAGACCTCAAGGAAACAGTAAAGCCCAAGGCAATATCCACATTGAGCCTCAATATGAGCGACGTGCGCCCCGAAAATTTCATCATAATCCCAATACCAATATACTGGGAGGCTCCGGGCATCGACAGTTCGCAGATAAAACGAAGCCCGCTCCCCGATGGCACTTACAACTATTCGATATGGCGCGTGCAAATATTGGTGCTCACCAAGCATTACATCAGCCTTTTCAAATGCAATTACAATTGGCTCGACAACAGCACTTCAAGCATCTCCACCAACGAATTTTACTTCCAGGACATCACCTCTATCCGCAACGATATGAGGGAGATAGAGTTTAAGTTTTTCGACAATCCCGAACAACCCATCGGCGGCGGCAAGGTATTCTGCGTCACCAATTTTTCGGGCGAATACCTCACCGTGGTCAACGACATCCCCTCATTGAAGGTTACAAAATCCGTAGCCGTCAACCTCGAGTACATAGTATCGCTATTGAGGATGGTGATAAGAAACCGCCGTTTTGGCATCTCGCACGAGGAGGTCTCCACGCAGGAACAACAGTCCATCAACGGTACGCCAAACGAGGCGGAGAAGCGC
>JAFXMJ010000556.1 GCA_017530465.1 Bacteroidales bacterium | reverse complement strand
TCTATTCACGGCTTCGACAGCGACTTGCCGCTATTAGACAAGACCAACTATTCGCTCGACCCGGCGCGTATTGCCGCCAACATCGTTACGGGCATAGGTTTTATCGGCGCAGGCGCAATCATCTTCCAAAAACACATCGTGCGCGGCATCACAACGGCGGCGGGCATCTGGGTGACGGCGGCGATCGGTATGGCTTGCGGCGGCGGTCATTACTTCCTCTCGGTGGCAACGACGCTGCTCGTGCTGTTTTGCTTGGAGACTTTCAATTTTATCCTCGGCAAGATGGGCAAGAAGACTGTTTCGCTGTCCATTACTGCGCGGTCGCGTTATGAGGTCAATTCCATTTTGGAAAAAATGAAGACTGCCGGTTTCAGCATCGACACTTATAATATAGAGATGACAGTGAAAGACGACAAGAAAATTTATGTAATCACCCTCGACGTCAAGGTGCGCCGCAAGGAATACGACAAGCGCATCGCCGAACTCATCGCCGGATTTGACGAGGTGTATGTGGATAATATTCAGGGTTAGAGATTCATATACCTTATCAACGCATCATAATGTTCTTCTAGCATATCGCTGTACTTGGAGTCGCCGCCACGGACTTGGCGGACGCGGTAGCCGTTGCGTTCGAGGCCTTGGATTACGGAAGTGGTTTCGTGCCCGTTGAGTTTGAGGACAGCCCTTACGCCGTGAGTGCCAAGCGGCTGGGAGAGCATCGAGAGCACCTTCATCGAATTGTATTCAGCCACATTGGAGATGACCGCTGGCGAAAAATTGCGGCTCTCGGTCTCCAACTCAATCACGCCGCCTGGCGCGTTGGCAGCCGTCATTTCGGCAAGGTGGTCGATGAGAGATTGACGGGTGATGCAGCCGAGATACTTGCCATTGCCGTCAGCAACAGGCAATATAGAATAATGGTGCTGCGACATCACTCCAAGCGCACCGTAAATGTCATTGACATCGGCAACCGACGGACGCTCCACCTGCAACGACTCTATCAACACATTGGTATTGACGGCGTCGCGTAGCTCACTTTCGGACACGATGCCAACGTACTGCATCCCCTCCGACACAATCGGAAGATGCTCGTACTTATAGTCGTCAATGATGCGGAGAGCCTTGCTGACGGTCTCCATCGGACTTATCGTAGGTACATCTTCTGATATTAATTGGCTTGCTGACATACAATTATAATTTCTGATGCAAAGAAAATACATTCTCGCGATATATTCGCACAATATAACGTAAAAAAAATATTAAAAAAACATAAAATCTAAATTTTTTGTATTAATTTGCGAAAAATTTCAAACACATAGCAATAGCGAATATGAAAACATTCAAATCATTGATTATTACATTGATGATGTTGCTCATTGCAGGCGTTGCAACGTCGCAGGTAACAACATCGTCGCTCACGGGTGTCGTCAGCGGTGACGACGGCGAGACCCTTCCGGGCGCAACAGTAGTGGCGGTGCACACCGAAACATCCGCACAATACGCGGTGATAACGGACATCAACGGCCGCTACATCATCCAAGGTATGAAGCCGGGCGGACCATACGAGGTTACGGTGCAGTTTGTAGGAATGTCGCCCTACAAAAAAGACGGCATCTACCTCTCACTCGGCGAAACCTTCAAACTCAACGCCTCCCTCAGCGACGAAGCAAAGGAATTGCAGGAGATTGTCATAGTCTCCAAAAACAAATTTGACGCATCGAAGACCGGAGCATCGAGCCGCGTGAAGGCAGAGGACATCGAGAATATGCCCTCTATGTCTCACTCCATCGCCGACGCCGCAAGGCTCAATCCTCTCATCTCCACCTCCAACAACGGCGCAATGTCTTTTGCAGGTGTCAACAACCGCTACAACGCATTCCAAGTGGACGGCGCAATGAACAACGACGTCTTTGGTCTCACCGATAATGGTTCCAACGGCGGACAGGCTGGCGCACAGCCAATTTCAGTGGAAACCCTCGACCAAATCCAAGTGAGCGTAGCACCGTTTGATGTAAAGCAGAGCGGCTTTACGGGCGGCTCCATCAACGCAGTTACCAAGTCGGGCACCAACACCTTGCACGGCAGCATTTATTATGATTTCAACAACCAAAACCTCATCGGCAAACGCTATGAGATGATGAACGGCAAGAATAGCGAAAAATACGACGACGAATCAGAATACCGTCTTGGCTTCACGCTCGGCGGACCCATCGTCAAAAACAAACTCTTCTTCTTCGCCAACTACGAACACACCGACAAACAATACCCAAACAAATACGGACTTGGTGCTCCGGCATCCAAAATTGACGCATCGAAAGCACAGGAAGTTTACAACGCGCTCCTATCTACCGGCTATCCCGCCGACCTTGACAACCGCGACGATTTCGCAAAATCCGACAAGGTGGGTATCAAACTCGATTGGAATATCAGCACCAAACACAAGGCAACTGTAAGCTGGCGTATGGTAAACGCCACACAAATCAACAAGACAAGCGTCTCCAACAAATTGTACGCATCCTCTTACCCCTACGACTTCGAGTCGAAGACCAACACACTGACGGCCGAGCTCCAAAGCCGATTCTCCGACAAGGTAAGCAACGAATTGAAGGCGTCATACGTAATGGTTCGCGATAGTCGCAATCCATACAGCATAGCACCGATGATAGAAATACAAAACACTGGCAAAGGTACTTTGTCATTTGGCACGGAACGTTCATCTGGTGCCAACGGCCTCGACCAAGATGTATTGACCATCACCGACAATCTAACGATATACGCAGGCAAGCACACCTTGACATTCGGAACCCACAATGAGTTTTACAAATTCAAAAACTTGTTCATCCAAGACTGCTACGGCTCTTACTTCTTCACATCACCAGAAAATTTCATAGACTTCGTCAACGGCAAGACCATATCTTCATCCACTGACGAAGAAGGCAACGTTACATACTTCAACACTCTCAATCAGTATCGTTATGGCTCAGCGAATGTGTCGGAGACGGGCGATGCTCGATGGGCGGCTAAATTTGGCGCGGCACAGCTCGGATTTTATGTCCAAGACAAGTTTATGGTGTCTGACCGTTTTGACATAACATACGGACTCAGGCTCGACTTCCCGCTGTTTTTTGACACGCCAAACGAAAACAAGGACTTCAACGACTATGCTGCCAAGACTGGATGGAACGTCAAGACAAACCAAAAGCTCAGCAGCAACCCGCTCTGGTCGCCGCGTGTTGGTTTCCGATACGAACTCGATTCCAAGGGCGACTTCGTATTGCGTGGCGGAGTGGGAATGTTTTCGGGCAGGATTCCATTCGTATGGCTCAGCAACAGCTTCTCCAACACTGGTTTGCAACTCACCACATACAACGTATATGGTAGTTCGGACCTGACGCAAGACGGCTTTGTCATCAAGACCAACGACGACAAGACAAAAACCATCACCGACAAACCCGGCTCTTTCAACAATGCCAAATTCATCGCAGACCCATACAAACAGGCTGAGATGTACCAAACATTGACAGCAGCATCCAATCAAGTAACAAACGTCTTCGCCAACAAATTCAAATTTGCACAGAGCGTCAAGTTTAACATCGGATTCGATTTCACCCTCGGCAGCATCGAATGGACGGCTGAGTGGTTGCTTTCTAAGGTAGTCAACGACGTAGTTTACAAAGATTTGACAAGACACCTGACAGGCAAAACCGTCAACGATAAATTGGGCATCGATTTTGACAATCGTCCGACATTGGAAAAACCCCAATCAGACGACCCGTATTTTAGCAAGACGCTCAACAACTGCTTCCTTCTCGACAATACGAGCAAAGGATACTCCAACAGCCTGTCAATCAAAGGCAGCAAGTCGTTTGACTGGGGACTCAATCTTTCTGCATCGTACACATTCACAAATTCAAAATCCGTCAACAGTGCAACATCAAGCGTTGCCGAGTCCAATTATAGGTACAATTATACCTATCAAAACCCCAACAATCCAGAACTCGGATACACGGCATACAACATTCCGCACCGTGTCACGGCAGCAGTCACATACTCCAAGAGCTACGCCGAACACTGGACCTCTACGTTGTCTCTCATCTACACTGGCGTATCGGGACAGGCTTACAGCGTATATTATTACGGAGACCTCAACGGCGACGGTCAGAATGGGAACGACTTAATGTTTATCCCCACCGACGCGCAGATAGACAAAATGCAGTTTCTCTCCAATTACAATGAAAAAACAGGCAAAGGATACACAGCAGAACAGCAGAAAGCAAATATGAAAGCTTGGCTCGCATCGGAAGACTATCTAAAAGACCACCGTGGCGAATACTTTGAACGTAACGCAGACAACGAGAAATTTGAAAACCACTTCGACTTCCACTTTGCGCAGAGATTCAGTTTCAAGGCTGGCAAACAGACCCACGCCATCGAGTTGTCATTCGACGTGATGAACATTTCTAATATGTTCAACGCAAAATGGGGACGCTATTCTGGCACATCTGGATATTATTCTCCTGTAACATACGACAAGAGCGGTCAGTTCCAATTTCTCCAACCCGCCGAC